>CAMWWF010000054.1 GCA_947177885.1 uncultured Lachnospiraceae bacterium | reverse complement strand
CGGTACGGATGGCATAGGGGAAATCCTCCTCGCTGGGAAGCACGGGGATCAGCGCTCTCTCAGCCAGCGCGCCATGCCCGATCTCACGTCTTCCGGGGCCTCTGGAAGGCTTTGTCTCACCTACGGAGTAGGAGGGGAAATTGTAATGGTGCATATATCTCTTGCTGACCTCATTCTCATCCAGTCCGTCAATCCTCTGCTGCTCGGACAGGGGCGCCAGCGTACATACGTTACAGATCTGTGTCTGTCCGCGGGTAAACATGGCGGAACCATGTACGCGGGGAATGATATCCACCTCTGCCGCCAGAGGACGGATCTGTGTGATCTCACGGCCATCGGGACGCTTGTGATCCTTTAAGATCATCTTGCGCACCGTCTTCTTCTCATACTGGTAAACCGCTTCACCAAGGATGGCAAGCCACTCCTCTTTCTCGGCAAAAGCCTCCTCCAGCTTCCCGGTGATCACGCGGATATTCTCCTCACGTGTCTGCTTGTCATCGGTAAACACTGCCACTTCCATCTCCGCGGGAGTAACCAGCTTCATCATTTCGTCAAACATTTCCTGAGGAATGGCACAGCTGGTGTACTCGTGCTTCTTCTTTCCCACCTCTGCCACGATCTTATCAATAAAGGCGATGATCGTCTGATTGACTTCATGAGCCTTGTAGATCGCCTCGATCATCCTGTCCTCGGGAACCTCATTGGCTCCAGCCTCGATCATAATGACCTTCTCCCTGGTGGAAGCCACCGTCAGGTTCAGATCACCCACCTTCCACTGCTCCTGGGAAGGATTGATCACCAGTTCCCCGTCGATCATGCCCATCTGAGTCATTGCACAGGGACCGTCAAAGGGGATGTCCGAGATACAGGTGGCAATAGCCGCACCCAGCATCGCCACCAGTTCGGGACGGCATTCCGGATCCACACTCATTACCATATTGTTCAGGGTCACGTCATTTCTGTAATCCTTGGGAAACAGGGGACGCATGGGCCTGTCGATGACACGGCTGGTCAGCACCGCATTCTCGCTGGCCTTTCCCTCTCTCTTGTTGAAGCCGCCGGGAATCTTGCCCACCGCGTACATCTTTTCCTCAAATTCCACACTCAGCGGGAAGAAATCGATCCCCTCCCTGGGTTTCTCGGATGCGGTTGCAGTGGAAAGCACCACGGTATCACCATAGTGCATAAAAGCACATCCGTTTGCCTGCTTACCCACACGGTCGATATCAACCTTCAGGGTACGGCCGGCGAGTTCCATTTCATAACATTTGTACATATGTCCTCCATTCTGCCGTCATAACGGCTTGTCTATCTCCAGGAACAGAAGACACCGAAACTACTGAAAAAGGCATGCGCACAGCCTGTGCATTACGGCTGCCCGTACGCTGTTCATGCACTTTTCAGCGGTCTCGGGGCTTACTTCTGCTCCACGGTTACCTCTCATTACCGTCCGCCTGTGACCGTCACGGAATACTGCGCGTATTTCCCGACCGGCGGATCCGACGGTGAGAACGATCGCCCTGGCTGTCCTCACAGACCTGAAACGATCCCTGTCCTTTTACGTCTCACAAGACGCACAACAAGCGGAAAGCGCCGGTATCGGCTGCCTTCCGCCTCTCGTCTCATATTACCTATTTTCTTAATCCGAGTCTCTCGATCAGGGAACGATATCTCTCAATATCCTTCTTCTTCAGGTACTCCAGCAGACCACGTCTCTGACCTACCAGCTTCAGCATACCACGGCGGGAATGATGATCCTTGGGATTTGCCTTCAGGTGCTCGGTAAGCTCCTGGATCCTCGCGGTCAGAACAGCCACCTGTACCTCAGGTGAACCGGTATCGCCGGGTGTTCTCGCATACTCGTTCATGATTGCCGTTTTCTTTTCCTTAGAAATCATTTCTCTTTCCTCCATATAAATCTCATGTGATAATGTTCCGTATGGATCACCTGACACTAAGCGGCGGTTGGAGCCTCCGGGAACTGAGCATCGGTTAACCATACTTTGATATTCTATCATATCCGTTTGTAAATGTAAACAGCTAATTTAGAACACACCCCCCTGCTCCCCTTCCCTATGCCGCAAGACTTCGCACACCGCCGCAGTATCAAAAAGACTCCATGAATTCCCGAACCGGATTCCCATGGAGTCTGATCATTTCCATCCCGCCGCTTTAGTCCTGCAGAACCCGCACGCACCTGACGGGTGTGCGGTAATTGTAATTACTGATCTTAATACCGGTCTTAGGACTGCTGGCATGAATCACCTTGCCCCCGCCGATATAGATCGCCACATGGTTGATGGTCCCTGAGCTGTTGGCATAGAATACCAGGTCGCCGGGCTTAAGCTCGGACGCGCTGATCTTCACACCCTCCTTCGCCTGAGAACCGGAATGGTGACTGAGGTTCACACCGAATTTCTTAAACACACTGAGTACGAATCCGGAACAGTCGGCCCCCTTTGTCAGGCTGGTTCCGCCCCACACATAAGGATTGCCGATAAACTGCTTTGCATACTCTACCAGTTCCACGCGGACATCGGACACACCCTGGCCGTACAGGAGCTCCGTCATGGTGATAGCCGTGTCCAGCCTCTGCTCCACGGAGACATAGTCCGCCGACACATAAGCCTCATCGCCGTCAATGGACACCTTGATCCATCCTTCCAGCGTCTCCACATACTCCAGTTCCTCACCCTTGGGAACCTGTGTCAGAACCGCACTCTCCGTGTTTGCTTCATCTCTTACATTCAGTCCGTCCGTATTCACGAGGACTACCGTGCGCACCAGATCATTGGCTGCAAGCTTTGCATCCGGACCGGTGAACAGGAACTCCGTGCTCACGTAACCCTCCACCTCACCGGAGGTGATGTGAGCCCATCCGTCCAGCATCTCCAGTACTTCACAGGCCGAATCCTTCGGCATCTTCCCCACCATCTTACTATCGGTGGAGGGAGCCTCACGCACGTTCAGATTGCCGCTCTCCACATTGGCGATACCGATGTTGGTATATCCCCAGGAAGCGCCATGCGCCTGCTGGGCCATCTCCTTATATTCCTCCGCCGTATATGTAGCCTCAAAGAGGGACGCTACTCCCGCAGTCTGCAGAACGCTTGTCCCCTCTGCCGCGGAAACAGGCAGGGGCGCCTCCAATGCCAGACAACACACCAGTCCGGCAGAAACAATCGCTAATTTTTTCGTATTCTTAAAATATCCCATGTATATAATCCTTTACAAAAATGAAATCTGAATTACAATATTGTTACAAATTTGTTACATCCAAGTCAGATTATACCTTCGTTCCTGCCATATGTCAACAGATTCCATCAAAAAAAAATTAAATACTCTACAAAAAATCTTAAGAAATACGCGTAACCTCCTGACGGCGGCAAATTACCTCCGCAGGAACAGACAGCACTCAGGAAACAGCCTCGACCTCTTCCTCCCTCTCCGCAGCAGTGATGGCGAAGGCAATATTGGTGGCATGATCCGCCACTCTCTCCAGTCCGGATACAATGTCGGAGAAGACCATGCCCGCCTCAGGAGTACACTCTCCCTTGGTCAGACGCTGTACATGCAGTTTCTGCAATGCCCGCTCCTTCTCATCCACTCTGTTCTCCAGAGATATGATCTCCTGCATGTGACTCTCGTCGCTTCTGACGAACATGTCCACAGAGTACTGGATCAGCTTGTTCACCATATCCAGCATTTCTCCCATCTCCCTCTGCGCCTCTTTACTGAAGGTCAGTCCCTGTTCCTTCCTCAGTTTTGCGGCATCCGCAACGTTTTCCGCGTGGTCGCCGATCCGTTCTATATCGTTTACCACATGGAACAGGGCGCCCAGACTCTTCAAGTCCTCGATGGGCAGAGTGGTCTGGTTGATCTTCACCAGATAATCGGTGATGGCATGGTTCAGAAAATCAATATTCTTCTCCACCTCGAACACTTCTTCGATATCTTCCTCGTCCAGTGTGATCAGAGCGTTCATGGCACGGTTTAAATTCTCACTGGCAAGAGAGGCCATGCGGTCCAGCTCCTTCACCACCTCGATCACCGCAGTGGCAGGATTGAACACCACTTTGTCGCCAATATATTTCAACTGATAACTCTCTCTGTAGCCCACCTTTCTGTCCTCGCCGGGCACACACATGACAGAGAGCTTTACGATCCACTTTGAGAAGGGGAACAGCACGATCACCTGGAATATCTTTATCATGGTGTGGGCATTTGCAACAAAACGCCCGTTATCTGACGAGACAGCCCAGATCATCCTTGTCACGGGTTCCTCCGCCACAAACAGGATTATGTAAAGCACCACCGTACCGATCACATTGAACCAGAAATGGATCAGCGCCGCCCTCTTGGCTTCCTTCTTACCGGCAAGGGAAGCCAGAAGAGCCGTGGTGCACGCGCCGATATTACAGCCCAGTATGATATAGAGCGTGATATGCAGGGAAAGCAGATCCTGATTTGCCAAAAGCAGCACTATGCTGACCGTCACGGAAGAACTCTGGATCACAGAGGTCAGCACCAGTCCCATCAGAGTCGCCATGAACGGGTTTTTCAGGGAACTCAGCAGATTTACCACCTCGGGCACATCCCGCATACTGGCCATGGAACCGGACATGGTGCTCAGTCCAAGGAACAGGATGCCGAAACCGATGATGATCTCCGCGAACTTTTTCACCTTTTCCTTCGAACAGAACATGACCACAAGCACGCCTGCCAGCAGGATCACCGGCGCATATGCCGACAGATTGAAGGATACCAGCTGTGAAGTGATGGTGGTACCGATATTGGCGCCAAAGATCACTCCGGCCGCCTGATACAGATTCATCAGACCGGCATTTACGAAGCTGACTACCATGGCCGTACAGGCCGACGAAGACTGGATGATTCCTGTAAACACGATACCCACCAGCATCCCGGAAAAACGATTGGTCGTAAAGATCTCCAAAATACGGCGCAGCTTTGCGCCTGCAACCTTCTCTATGGAATCACTCATCACGCGCATCCCGAACAGAAAAAGTCCCAAACCTCCTGCCATTGACAATAGAATACTTACATCCATTTTTCATTTCCCTTCATAATTCGACGTCATTTTGGGGCAACCAGTTCCATTTTACGGGAAAAGACCAAAAGTTACAACATAAATTTATAACATTTCCCATGCTATTTATTCTTATGGTACAGAAAACCCGCTTCAATATCCCTCTCCAACTGCCTGCGCAGAGCCTCCACACTCTCAAAACGCTGTTCCGGTCTGCTGAATTTCATCAGATATACCTCAACGGGTTCCCCGTAAATATCTCCGCTGAAATCATACAGGTAAGACTCGACCCCCATGACGCGATCCGCAGTGACTGTAGGCTTATACCCCACATTACTGATGGCCCGGTACCGTTTATTCCGATATCGAACCTGTGAGAAATATACGCCGTTGGGGGGAAGCAGCTTGCTCTCATCCGGAAGCAGATTCACTGTGGGAAAGCCCAGATTCCTGCCCAGCTGATTGCCCTTCACCACGGTCCCAAACACCGGGTAGGGCATTCCCAGCAGCCTTTCCGTCAGTTCCATCTCTCCCTTTTCCACACAGCTCCTGACATAGGTGGAACTGACTTCCCTGTCCTCCAGGCAAACCTTGGCAATGGTCTCTACCCGGAATCCAAGCTCAGGACCCAGCTTCCGCAGAAACTCCGTGTTCCCGGCGCCTCCCGCCCCGAAGGAAAGGTCGCTGCCCGCAGCCAGAAATCTTGTCTGCATCCGCCCCGCCAGGATCTCCGTGGCAAAGACCTCCGGAGGAGTGGCCGCCGTCCCGGGATTCATGGGAAATTCAATGAGGATATCCACTCCCGCGCGTTCAAATAACGCATGCTTTTCTTCCTTTACAGTGAGTTCTTTTCCGTCTGACAACCCAAAAAGGACTGCCGGCGCCGGGTCGAATGTAAAGACACAGGCACATAGCCCTTCCTTCCTTTTCTCCCGAATCTCCTCCAGCAGTCTTCTGTGACCGATATGTATGCCGTCGAATTTCCCTATGGCCACGGCAGTTTCCCTATCCAAATAAAAATCCGTCGTATTTGCTATAATCTCCAAGCGCTGATCACTCTTTCTCCAAAAACATTTTTACCGGCTTGTACCGCTGTTCCGCTTCCTCATAGGCATAAATTCCCGCAAAGCTTCCGTCAGGACGGTGGAACCGCACCCACTCCCGCGGCCCGCAGACCCGCTTTTCCCCGGTCTGGTCCGGATAAATGGCATTGCCGTTCTCCAGAAGCCTGACGGCTTCCTCACTGACATGCAGGACCGGACACTCCCGAAAACAGCTTTCCACAGGATGTACCGCCTCCGAAAGCCTGCCTGTGTCCTTTAATTCCTGAAGCCGTCCCAATGTGACGGCCTGTTCCAGGCCAAACATTCCCACTCTGGTCCGCCGCAGACTCTGCATGGTGCCCCCGCAGCCCAGTTTCGCCCCGATATCCGCGCAGAGAGTACGGATGTAGGTGCCTTTGGAACACACCACCCGTATTTTCACCACAGGCATCCTCAGTTCCAGGATCTCCAGCTCACGGATCACCACGGGCCGCGCCCTGCGCTCCACCTCTCTGCCCTCCCGCGCCAGTTCATACAGCCGCTTACCGTTTACCTTAAGGGCGGAATACATGGGCGGAATCTGACTGTAGCCGCCCACAAAAGACATACAGGCCGCCCGGACATCTTCCTCCGACACCGCCACGGAATATTCCGCCAGCACACGGCCGGTCGTATCCTGGGTATCCGTCTCCACACCCAGGAGCAGCTCCGCCACATACTCCTTATCCTTATCGGTAAGCAGGCCGCACAACTTTGTGCCGCTGCCCAGGCATATGGGCAATACACCGGTTGCCGCAGGATCCAGAGTCCCTGTGTGTCCGACTTTCTTCTGTCCGCATATTCCGCGCATTTTCGCCACCACATCAGCGGACGTATAATCCGGTTCTTTATCAATTATAATAATTCCGTTCAATTTTTTCTCCATCCGAATGACCATGGCCGCCCGGCATGCCGCAACAGCAGCGCGGAACCGTCATGGCAACACAACTATCTGTCTGAACCGTTATGATCAAACCGCCAAAGCATTCCGCCCGCTGAACATTTCATTTCGGAAAAGGAATATCCCCGAAAAGCTTCTCAGACATTGTCCAACTGTTTCTCTATATGTAATGAAAGGTTGTTCACACAATCATGAAAGGTTCCCCGCATGGTGCAGCCTGCCGCGCGGGCATGACCGCCGCCGCCGAAAAAGGCAGCTATCTCGGCCGCATTGACTTTCTCACTGGTACGCAGACTTACCTTATATTCCAGGACGTCCGTCTGGTACATGAAAATGGCGCAGTCTATCCCGCTTATATTGCGCAGCTGATTTACAATGCCGTCCAGGTCCTTGGGCTCCGCGTCATAGAACTGCATGGCCTTGCGGTCGATACAGCTGACAATGCACCTGCCGTCCATAAACCGGATGCACTCCAACAGCGCCCTGCCCATAATATGACTTTGAATATAAGACTTCTGATAAAAAGTCTCCCGGATCAGCCTTGGAAAGTCAAAACCGTAGCTGATCAGCTTCGCCCCCTTCTCCATGGTGGCGGGAGTGGTATTGGAATACTGGAAGATCCCCGTGTCGTGAATGATCCCGATATACAGTGCCATGGCCAGTTCCTTATCCAGTCTCTCAGGATCGATCAGATCATAAATAAGCTCACAGGTAGCCCCGACCTCCGGCACGATGTGATTGAGATCCCCACAGCCCTTGTTCGTGATGTGATGATCGATATTGATCTTTTTCTTCGCCCCCTGAAAGTATTTCAGGGCATCACCGATGCGGTCTTCCCCGCAGTCCAGCACAAAGAAAACATCAAAAGGATCCTCTTCCCCAAACTCACTGTCAATCTCGTCAAACCCCTTCAGCTCACGGAAAATATCGGCAGGCTTCTCCAGGAAAACCTTTACCTGTGCCTGAGGCAGACACTTCCGCAGGTACATGCACATGGAAAGGCATGCACCCACACAGTCGCCATCGGGGCGGATATGTCCGCTGATGCCGATCCTTTTCGCGTCCTTACACTCATCTAATAAATTCCATTCCATTCACAAACTCCTTATTCCTCATCATCGCAGACATTTATGTCGTCATCGGCGCTTTCACTGCTGTCAGCGCTCTCATTTCCCCTGCTGTTCTCACTGTCTCCGGCGATCACTTCATCAATCTTATGAGACATGTTGACACCGTACTCGATCGATTGATCCATAACAAAAGTTATTTCAGGAGTATTGCGGAGGTTGATCGTCTTCGCCAGCTGCCTCTTTATAAATCCTTCCGCACTCTTTAATCCCTGCAGCGTCGCCTCCCTGACCTCCACGCCGCCCAGCACACTGATCCATGCCTTGCAGCTTTTCAGATCGGGAGCCACCTCCACGGATACCACGCTTGTCCACGGGCTGATCCGGGGATCCTTGATCTCTCCCCGGATGATCTCCGCCAGAACACGCTGCACTTCCCCGTTGATACGGGTATTTTTAACACTGTTTTTTCTCATATTACCTCGCAATTCATTGCTGTTCACACCAGTCGTTCCCAAACGTTTTCCGGTGTCACTTCATTCTCTGCCGCACTCAAACACTGTGCTGCAAACCATTTCATCCATTTACAGTACCTGCGGCAAAAATTATCTCAATCCACATTTGCAGATAACAAACATTCCAACGAAAGAATGGCATAAGCCATTCTTTCCGATGAAACTTAGAATATCTTAGGTGCGGTGCTTCCGCACCTTAGATATTCTTTTCATCGTGGTACCTCCACCATGATATACGCCTCTGCGATATCCAGCTCCTGCATCTGGTCAAAGCCCTCAAATACAAGTCCGCACTCGAAACCGGCTTTCACTTCCTTCACATCATCCTTGAAGCGCTTCAGGGAAGCAAGCCCGCCCTCGTAGATCTGCTCACCCTCACGGGTAATGCGGATCTTACAGCCTCTCTGGAATACGCCGTCCAATACATAGGAACCGGCAATATTGCCGATAGCGGATGCACGGAAGATCTGGCGTACCTCGGCATGGCCGATGACCTTTTCCTCGAAGACGGGATCCAGCATGCCCTTCATGGCAGCCTCGATGTCTTCGATCGCCTGATAGATAACCTTATACAGCCTTACGTCCACACCCTCACGCTCGGCGGTTGCCTTTGCGGTGGCGTCAAGACGCACATTGAAACCGATAATGATGGCATTGGAAGCGCTGGCCAGGACCACATCGGACTCGTTGATGGCGCCCACGCCGCCGTGGATACATTTTACCACCACTTCCTCGTTGGTCAGCTTCATCAACGACTGCTTCACAGCTTCCACGCTGCCCTGTACGTCCGCCTTGACGATCAGGCACAGCTCCTTTAAGCTGCCCTCCTGGATCTGGGAGAACAGATCGTCCAGAGACATCTTGGTCTTAGTATCTTCAAGCATCTTCTCTTTATTCTGTGCCAGATAAGTCTCTGCATAATTTTTCGCCGTCTTGTCATTGTCATGTGCCAGAAATACCTCTCCGGCGCTGGGCACATCGGAAAGACCGAGGATCTCAACCGGTGTGGAAGGGGTTGCCTCCTTCACTCTTCTGCCCTTGTCGTCGATCATGGCACGTACCTTGCCGTGGCATGATCCTGCGGAGATAAAGTCACCCACATGGAGTGTACCCTTCTGCACCAGGACCGTAGCCACAGGGCCCCGTCCCTTATCCAACTCCGCCTCGATCACCAGACCCCTTGCACGTCTGTCGGGGTTCGCTTTCAATTCCAGAATATCCGCCGTCAGCAGAATGGTCTCCAGCAGATTCTCGATACCCTCACCGGACTTTGCGGATACGGGAACAAACTCCGTAGTTCCGCCCCAGTCTGCAGGGATCAGTTCGTATTCCGTCAATTCCTGCTTCACACGATCGATGTTGGCGGAAGGTTTATCAATTTTATTGACTGCCACAATGATCTCGATGCCTGCCGCCTTGGCATGATTGATGGCCTCGATGGTCTGGGGCATAACGCCGTCGTCCGCAGCCACTACCAGGATCGCAATATCCGTGGAATTGGCGCCGCGCATACGCATGGCGGTAAATGCCTCATGGCCGGGCGTATCCAGGAAAGTGATCTTCCTGTCCTTCACATTGACAGTATAGGCGCCGATGTGCTGTGTGATACCGCCCGCCTCTTTATCGATGACATTTGTCTTACGGATGGAGTCGAGCAGAGAAGTCTTACCGTGGTCAACATGACCCATGACACAGATAACGGGAGGTCTCACAACCATTGACTCCTCTGTATCCTCTTCTTCCTTTAACAGCTCTTCTATGATATCCACCTTGACTTCCTTCTCACAGAGAATATCGTACTCCATGGCAATATTCTCCGCATCCTCATAGGAGATCTCCTGATTTACCGTCACAATCTTACCCTCGAGGAACAGCTTCTTGACAATGGCGGAAGGCTGCAGCTTCATCTTATCAGCCAGATCCTTGATGGTGATCATCTCAGGCAGAGTGATGACCTTGATCACTTCCTCCACCACTTCTTCCTTCTTCTTTTCAGGCTTGATGAATCTGCCGGGCTTATTCCTTACCGCTTCATCCTCCTCATAGATATGATCCTTCCTGGAGCGCTTATCCCTGTCCTGATTGTTTGCACGGCGCTTGTCGTCCTCGCGCCTCTTTTCCATATCCTTTGACGGAGCTTCCGCCGCAAAGCCCTTGCCGCCTCTTGTATCTCTGGAACCGGCTCCCTGTCCGCCGTTTCCTCTGTTATCTCTCTGACCACCGTTAAAATTACGGCCGCCGCCTGCACCAGCGCCCGGACCACGGCGATCACCCTGGCCGCCCTCAGAACCCGGCCTGCCGTTTCTCTGAAATCCGTTCTGCCTGTCTCCCTGAGGTCTGCCATTTGATCCTGCGCCTCCTCTTCCCTGATACTGTCCGCGATCCGTTCTGCCTCCCTGGTTATTTCCGCCCTGAGATCTGTTGTCGCGGCGGCTCTCCTGTCCGCTGCGGTTGTCCTGTCCGCGGTTCTCTCTTGCGGGCCTATCCTGCCTGTCTTGTCTCTCCGGTCTGTCCTGCCTTTCCGGTCTGTCCAGTCTTTCCGGTCTGTCCTGCCTTTCCGGTCTGTCCAGTCTTTCCGGTCTGTCCTGTCTTGTGGATCTGTCCTGCCTGTTCTGGAACTTTTCCGTCTCATGAGAGGCCGCCGAATGCTGATTATTCTGTCTGTTCTGCTGTGCAGGCCTGGAGGATACCATCTGTACGCTGGGTGTGGGAGATGGCGGGGTCAGCGGCTTGATGGGACGCACAGGCGCCTGTACCCTGCTGCGGTCATTATACGTATTGTTCTGTCTGTTCTGTCTGTTCTGCCCTCCCTGACCCTGGGGCTTTCCCTGACCGGACATCTTGGAGTTCTGGGGATTGCTGACAAAGATGATCTTTGACTTTGACTTTTTCTTCTTCTGGGCATCCTCATTCACTCCATTGTCTGCTTTATTCTTCTTTCCCGGCTCCTGTTTATCTGACCTGTTCTCCGGTCTTCCCGCTCCGGCTTCCGCTTTTCCTGCCTTAGACTCTGCATTTCCCATTCTGGTTTCCGCTTTCTCCGCTTTTGCCTCTGTATTTCCTGTTTTCCCTGCCTTTGCTTCCGCTATCCCTGCATTCGCTTCCGAATTTACTGACTTCGCTTACGCTTAACCACAAATCGATTACGAATATAGTGTCTTGGATTA
>CAMWWF010000053.1 GCA_947177885.1 uncultured Lachnospiraceae bacterium | reverse complement strand
CGATAATAATAACACCGGCGACGGCTCAGGCGACAGCAATAACACCGGCGACGGCTCAGGCGACAATAATAACACCGGCAGCGGCGACAGCTCAGGCGACAACAGTAATTCCGGTGACAACGACGATGCCGAAAGCAGTAACGATTCATCCGCTCCGGATTTAGGAACGGAAATTGCGAATGCAAAGAGCGGAGATACGATCAAAGTGACCGGTGTAACCGCCCTGTCCAACGGAGAAATGAAAGAGCTGTTAAAGCAGAGCAACGTGACATTGGTAATGGAATATACCTATGAAGGTGTAAATTATGTTGTGACAATCCCTTCAAACGCGGCTATGGACAACAATATTCCCTGGTATGGACCTCTTTATCTGGCAGCACATTATGGAAACAGCGCACCTGTCAATGGTGCAGCCGGCTCCACCTACACTGTACAGTCCAGGGATACCCTTTCCAAGATCGCCCGCTCCAACGGCATGACGCTTGCACAGCTGGCATCCAAGAATCCTCAGATCAAAGATTTAAATCGCATTAATGTGGGACAGCAGATCAATCTGAAATAGAAATCAGGCGGAGCAGACAGTCAAGGCTGTCTGCTCGTAACAGTTAAGCCTTTCGGCTGAACCGACAGGCATGAAAGTTGTCCCATGTTTCACTTGCCATTTCCCGTCCGCGGCTCATAATAATTTATGGAAAAGTACTACAGCTTCCACGAACAGACGACATCAAGACCATAAACAAAGTAAGAAAGAGGAATGTGAAACGATGAAAGTCAAGTCCGGCAAAGTAAGAAACCGGGCAAATACCGACATGATAAGGAGATTATAAAATGGGCTTATTCAACAAATTTACGAAAACAACCGGCGGGGCAGAAAGCAATGCCGCAAATCCGGAGGGATTTATTGTTCTCGCACCCTCTTCCCACATGGTGGAAGATGAAATTTACGGAGATAAAGCAGAAAAGGGCGACTATACGGTTTATCGCATGTCCTTTCAGATAAATGACTCCTTTAAGGAAGCTAAATCCCATGCCGGAGAAGTGGAAATGTTACATACTTATGCGCCTGAATCCGAATATGGCGAAGAGGGTTCCTATCCATATCTTGCGATCCAGATTGACGATCCCGTATACACGGCTGTGGAAGAATTCAAGGAAAAGGGAACTTTTTCAGGCGCCATGGAGCTGATACCGCTTTCAGGGAAATTTTATTTTAAAGCCAAGATGGAATATTTCGGACATATCATGTATTTTTACGGAATGGACCGCTGTGACGGTTACTGGAAAAACAGTGGCCTCTGCATGGTTTATCCGAAGACATGTACAGGCACAAAAGACGAACAGAGGCTTATGCAGATACTTGACGAAGCTGCAGAAAGTTATCAGGAAGAAAAAGAAGCGTAAATTCTCCGCACAATCCCGCAGTCCTGCAAACAGCACTTACAGGCTGCGGGATATGTGAGCCTCACAGCATTTGCCAAAATGGGAATGTCAGAATTCCACAAATGCAGTATCCAGGGCTTGTTTGGAAAATGCTCTAAGGTACATACTGCTCAGTAATACTGATGATCTCATTATTTCTGACAGTTATATAATAGGGAACGGGCATTTCCATTTGCCGACTGACCGGATCCACCCTCTGTGTCGCCACTCGCCACCGAACATCCCACCAACGTATATCGTGATGCATTCCGGTGTTGACTGGAACCGCTACCTGCATCATGCCAATGAGATAATAGGCGCGAAAAACTGTATATCACATCTCGATAAACTGTACAGTTGGAAAAACTGATTTTTCATCCCACTGTACTTTTTTTCACAGAAAAAAGTCCCACAACCTGCATAAATGCAAGCCCTAGGACTTCACATGCACCGCCAGGGGCTCGAACCCTGGACACCCTGATTAAGAGTCAGGTGCTCTACCAACTGAGCTAGCGGTGCGTCTTTTAAACATTCGCTTGTCTTTCACAACGCAAAACCTATTATATTATATATGTTTCCAAAATGCAACCCCTTTTTTAATTTTTTCTAAATTTTTTGTATCTTTTTTTATAATGCTCTCTTTTTTCCTCATAAAAAGGAATACTTCCATCCTCACACTCACGCTTGGGCTTTACGAAAACGAAATTCGGAATACCCGGACAAAATCGCCATAGCTGCCATTTTCAAAGAGAAATTTCCATAATTTATAAAGATTTCAGATCTGAAAAATATGCTTCGTAGCACTGTCTTCATAAGAAAGCACTTCATTCTGCACAGGCGCCAGCAGGTGTTCTCTGCGGTAATGGGTCGGAGAACTGTGCATATACTGCTGAAACTGCCGGTTGAAACTGGACAGGCTTCGGTAACCTGTCTGCTGCGCAATGATGTTAATGGGCTCCTGATTCAGATAGATCAGATGGCATGCCTGCCGTATGCGGCAGTGCTGAATATATTCCAAAGGACTGATGCCCACCACTCTCTTGAACAGTCTGCGGAAATGACTTTCACTGATGCGGCAGTAAGCGGCCAGATCCTGTATGGAAATGGGTTCCGTATAATGTTCATAAATATAGGTAAGAGCAGAACGTATGTAAAAATGCGCACAATCCGGATTCTCAGGGGAACCGTCCGGGCAATTTCCGGACGAACCATCTGACGGATCCGCCAAAATATCACTTGTCAGCGCCAGACGGTTCATCTCAGCACAGAGCGCCACCAGCAGACCATGTACCGCTCTCTGATACAGAGCTCTCTTCTGACGGAATTCCCGGAAAATCCCGGAAATATATAAATGCAGCACCGGAAACTGTTCCCGCCTGATGATCACCGGGAGTTTCTGAGGAATGTAGAAATACTGCCATAGCGCATCATGCCCGTAACCATCCTCCTGAAAGAGCAGCTTTGGTTCCACATACAGATACTCCCACACGCTGGGACAGGAATCATTCACCGCAATATGGGGCACCTGGGGAAAAATGACACTGTAGTCACCGGACTGATAGGGACGGCTATCCGATTCTCCGTAATAAATCTGTCCGGAACCGCCGAGACAACAGCCAATCTCTATTCCGTTATGAAAATGCAGGAATTCCGGTGCCGAAACACCATTTATCCAATAGTCTCCCAAAAAAGCCAAAACCGGAAAAGAGGCCGGGTAATCATGAGGGCGATACGTCAGCGGCAAATGTCCAAATGATCGTTTCTGCATAGTTTTCAACTCCTTAGCGACAAGCAGCCTGACAGATGCCGCTGTATAATATGTATAAAAGTATAGCGTAAAACGCAGAAAAAGTAAACAATAGCAACAATGACACAATCTGACAAAAGGCGGGAACAAAAATGATCGGAATCATGAAGCGGGAAATCGTGTGCGCTCTGGGCTGTACGGAACCCAGTGCAGTGGCCCTGGCGGTAGCAAAGGCCCGGGAAACACTGGGGGAAGAACCGGAAAAGATATTGCTTCAGGTCAGCGGTAACATACTCAAAAATGCCATGAACGTAGGAATACCCGGTACAAATTTAAAAGGGATCGAGACAGCTGCCGCTTTGGGCTGCGTAGCGGGAAAGGCCGAATACGGTCTGGAGGTTCTCAAAGGAATTGACGAGCACCACATACAGCAGGCCCGGGAAATGATAGAGCAGGGCAGACTGGAGATTCAGTTGAAGGAATGCGAAGAACGTCTTTATATAGAAGCAAAATGCATCAAAGGCGACAGATCCGCAGAGGCGGTTATCGAAAAATACCACACCAACTTTGTCAATGTCTGCAAGAACGACAGGGTGATCTATTTTAAGGAAAAAGAAAACTCTTCACAGGAGAATCCGGAAATCTACCAGCTGACCCTTGAAGGGATCTGGAACTTCATACAACAGTGCGATCCGGCAAAGCTGCGATTCCTGGAGGAAGTCACAGAAGTGAACAGCCGCATCGCCGAAGAAGGCCTGCGGGGAAATTACGGTATGGGTGTAGGAAAACATCTGGCCGACAGAGGTAAACGCAACAGGGAAATGGACTTTCAGACTTATGTCGTCTCTTATGTGTCCGCTGCGGCGGATGCGAGAATGGCGGGCTGCGCCCTTCCGGTCATGGCGACCACAGGCAGCGGTAATCAGGGCCTGACAGCATCCCTCCCCGTGATTGCGGCAGCCCGGTGGCTGAAATGCAGTGAAGAGCAGATGTACAGAGGACTGGCTCTGAGTGAACTGGTAACGATCCACGTAAAGGAATACATCGGGAAACTGTCCGCACTCTGCGGCTGCGCCATCGCAGCATCCATTGGCAGTGCCTGCGGGATCACCTATCTGCTGGGCGGGCAGTACAGAAATGTGGAATGCGCCGTCAAAAATATGGTTGCAGACATATCCGGCCTGATCTGTGACGGAGCAAAAGCAGGATGTGCTTTGAAGATAGCCACTTCCGTTGCCGGGGCGATACAGTGCGCATACCTGGCTCTGGAGGGTGTGGAAGCGCCTGAGCGGGACGGTATTGTCTGCGAGAGCGTGGAAGACACCATATGCAACCTGGGGAACCTGGGCAACAACGGAATGCGTACAACCGATCACGTCATACTGGATATGATGCTAGAGAATCATTAAAAACTTCTGCTCCCTTTGTTCCGTCAAAAGCGCCCAAAGAGGCGGAACACGCCCTTTTATGAAAAAGGCAAACAGGCAACAAACGGTTATCAGGTAACAAAAAAATAAATACAGATGGAGGAAGCTATGACAAAAAAAGAGAGACTTTTAAAAGCATTTCAGAACCAGGAGGTGGATAAGGTTCCCATGGGATTCTGGTATCACTTTTCCCCCGATGATGATTTCGGACAGGAAACCGTAGATCAGCATCTGGAACTGTTCCGTGAGACAGGCATGGATATGATCAAGGTAATGTGCGACGGTTACTTTAACTATCCCAATCCCTATATCAAGACGGTGACATGTCCGGAGGACTGGTTTTACCTGACTCCCCTGGGAGAAGACCATCCCTATATCACAAAGCAGGTGGAACGCGTCAAAGGAGTGGTGGAAGGTGTAAAGGGAGAATGCTGCGTATTTTACAATGTGTTCTGTCCCATGTCTCTGATGCGTTTCGGTACCAGTGAAGAACTTCTGATGGATCACCTTAAGGCAAATCCGGAGGCAGTATGCCACGCCTTTAAGATCATTGCACAGGATATCAAGGCACTGGTCCGCAGACTGATCACGGAGGCTGGCTGTGACGGCATTTATTACTGTGTACAGAACGCGGAGACATTCCGTTTTACCGCGGAAGAATACCGCAGGCTGGTGACCCCTTCGGATCTGGATGTTCTGGAGTATGCCAATACTTTAAGCGAGAACAATATTCTGCATTGCTGCGGTTGGGCTGGCGATCCCAACCGGATCGAGGTATGGCAGGACTACCCCGCCAAAGCAATAAACTGGGCCGTATATGTGGAGAATCTCTCTCTGGCGGAGGGCAGGAAATTCTTCGGAGGGCGCTGCGTTCTGGGCGGATTCGACAATCGCAGGGAAGGTCTTCTCTATTCCGGAACAAGAGAAGAAATCGAGAAGGAGATCGAGCGTATCTTGGAGGAGACGGGATCCACAGGGATCGTTCTCGGCGCGGATTGCACCGTTCCTTCCGACATAGACCATGAGAGATTCCTCTGGATCAGGGAGAAACTGGACAAGATCGCCGCCGAAAAGAGCATCTCATAAATATACGAAGTCTGCAGGCAATGAGAGTTTTCACTGATCAGTCTGCATGATAACAGGAAGATTTACACATCGACCGCGAGACTACACGGAAAAGGCTTACGCCTTTTTCCGTCAGCGTTTCGCAGGTTGCGGAAAGGCATGGGTATTATGTATGAATCAGGAAAAGGGATATGAGAGCATGAAATATAACCGGACGGGAGCCAGTGGTCTGCTGCTGCCGGCCATGAGCTTCGGATTATGGCATAATTTCGGGGAGAATCATCCCTATAAAACGGCTAAGGAAATGGTGCTGACAGCCTTTGAGGCAGGTATCACACATTTTGATCTGGCGAATAATTACGGCCCCCCGGCAGGGAGTGCGGAAAGCACCATGGGCAGGATCCTTCGCCAGGAACTGGCGGCCCACAGAGACGAGCTTATCCTGTCCACCAAGGCCGGATATGGCATGTGGCCGGGTCCTTACGGAGACGGCGGTTCCAGAAAGTATCTGATGTCATCTCTGGACCAAAGTCTCAAAAGACTTGGCGTGGACTATGTAGATATCTTTTACCATCACAGACCGGATCCCGCCACACCCCTCGAGGAGACAATGGGGGCTCTTGCAGACATAGTACGCCAGGGAAAGGCATTGTACATAGGTCTTTCCAATTATGGACCGAAGGAGCTGGAACAGGCGGCGGAAATTCTGGAAAGCCTGGGAGGCAGATGCCTCATTCACCAGCATCGTTACTCCATGCTGGACAGGAAGAATAAATGCCTTTTACCGGTAGTAAAGCAGAAGAAAATGGGCACCATCGCGTTCTGCCCTCTGGAACAGGGGCTGTTGACGGATAAATATCTCCACGGAATTCCCAAGGATTCCAGAGCGGCAGGGAACAGCGTTTTTCTGGGCAGCGGAAACATTACCGCCGAATATCTGGATACGGCCGGTAAGCTGAACGAACTGGCGTTGCAGCGGGGCCAGTCCCTGGCGCAGATGGCATTGGCGTACGCCTTAAAGGACGGGGAACTGACTTCCGTGATCCTGGGTGCAAGCCGCCCCGAACAGATTCTGGAAAATATAAAGGCGTTGCAAAACCCGGATTTCACCGAGGATGAAAGGAATCGTATCGAAGAAATCCTGGGAGCGTAACAACTGCAGCATACGCTTCCGTGCGCTGTACCAACTGCCGGAATTACTTTTCCATCCGCAGAACGGCTGAACCCGGCGATGCAGGATCTGTTTGTTCAGACAAATGCCGCATGAAGCCCCGGTCGGACAAAAGTCCCGACAGTTGGAAATTCAGTCAAGGTTATTTCGCGAAACAGAAGGATATTTTACCTTCCAAATTTGGTCTTGCATCCCACAAAGTGTGACGCCCCCCGGAGATAGCATTTTTCAAACACGTTCTAAGACACAGAAACGAGGAATGACATGGACGAAAGAAATATCAGAGAATGGATCAATCAAAAATTACCGGAACTTGTGGAAACGCTGAAAGCGATCTGCCGTGTGCGCAGTGTGGCGGAAACCCAAAATCCTTCCTGTAAGCCCTATGGCGAAGGCTGTAAAAGGGTACTTCAGGATATGCTGACAATCGGCAGGGAAGCGGGCTTTTCCACAGAAAACTTTGAGGATCATGTGGGACGCATCTCCTACCCTGGTAAAAAGGAAGAGAACATTGCCATCTGGGCACATCTGGATGTGGTGGACGAGGGAGATGACTGGGACTATGCTCCTTACGATCCCATTGTAAAAGATGACTACTTCATTGCCAGAGGCTGCCAGGATAATAAGAGCTCCGCCGTCATGGGGCTGTACGTACTGAAATACATGAAAGAGCATGGTATCTCTTTGAACCACACCCTGGATCTGTATCTGGGAACCTGTGAAGAGCAGGGAATGCATGATCTGGATCATTTCACCGCACATCACACATGCCCCGCTCTCTCCCTGGTACCGGACAGCGGTTTTCCCGTCTGTTGCGGGGAAAGAGGCTCCTTTAACGGTGAACTGATCCAACAGGAACCGGTGAGCGGCGAACTGCTTGACATCACCTGCGACTGCGGTCAGTATACGGTGCCGGACAAGGCATGTGCCGTGCTCCGTTATACCGAAGAGAGATGGGCGAAATGTACCGCTTCTTCCATCGAAAATCCAGAGTCAGGCATAGAGACAAGCCAAAGAAACGACAAAGTTGTCGCAAAACACATGCAAATGATCGGCGAAAGAACCGGCACAGACACCGAAAACACAAAACTCACCTTTGAAAACATAGATGTAGTCCGTAAGGGAGAGGAGATCCACCTTCTGGCAAAGGGAATTTCCACCCAGGCCGCAAATCCGGATAAGGGGGACAGCGCGCTGAGCCGGCTGGCTGAATTTATCTGCAGGCAGGAGCTTTTGTCCGAATCCGATCTGCGCGCCTTCGCTCTCGCGAAAGATATCAACCGCAATCACAATGGGGACGCACTGGATGTCTTCTGCCAGGATATACTCTCCGGATCTATGGTGATGACAGTTACACAGCTGTCTCTTCGACAGGAACCGGACGGAAGGAAATTACCCGTGCTGGGATTTATTTCCAAGTTTCCTATAACCCAAAACGAAGTCCCCTACGAGAAACGAGCCGGGAAAGCCGCCGCCAAAAGAGGATTTGATCTGAAAGTATCCAGGCTCTCAAAGGCAAATTATTTTGATCCCGAGCGGCCGGTAGTGAAATGTCTGACACAATGCAGCAATGAAGTGCTGGGCAGACAGGACGAACCCTTTGTAATGAGCGGAGGTACCTACGCGAGAAAGCTTCCAAACGCTTTTGCATTCGGAACGGGCATGCCTCTTCCCAATCGTCCGGAGTCCCTGTTCCGGCCAGGACATGGAGATTACCACCAGCCGGATGAAAGCATCTCCTTAGAGCGGATCCGCAGGGCATTGGAAATCTATATTAAGGGAATTCTGCGGATAGACGAACTGGATATCAGCGCTTCCTCTGATTTTGACGCCAGAACCACGTGAAAACCTCTTGCAGGACAGAAATTGTGAATAAAACTGACTTTTCAGACGAGTTTTAAAGATCATTTGAAAATGTCAGTTGCTTAAATCAATACGAAATTCATAGTATTCCCATAAAATTATAATAGATTATAAGCATAAATGAAGGGAGTAAAACGGCGAAAAAGAAAATCAGTAAACAGAAACACACAGCAAAATGTATCAGCAAATGATACAAAACGAGAAGGGAGAAACCAAATGAGAAAATGGAAAAAAACAAGTACCGTTCTGGCAACAGTGCTGGCAGCTTCGACACTGCTTGCAGGCTGTGGAAATGGGGGAGACGGCGGTGATCCCGGCACACAGGGACAGACCCCCGGGTCTCAGGGCCAGTCCGCCGAAACCCAGAGCGGTGCTGCTCATCCGATCGGCGACGGAAATGTAACTCTGACAATCTTCTGTGATTTTCAGAATGCGGCCAGATCCTACTACACCGATCTGGGCGACAACCCTGTGGTACAGTGGATCGAGAAGGATACTGGACTGACGCTGGAATTTATCCATGCTCCTGCAGGTGATGACGGGACCTTCTTCCAGAACATGCTGGCAGGCAACGATCTGCCTGACCTTATTTTCTCCAGCAGATTCCAGACCCATTACCCCGGCGGCGTGGAAGGCGCCATCAACGACGAAGTACTGTACGATGTAACGGAACTGGTGGAGCAAAACGCACCGAATTTCTGGGCGCTCTGTGACGAAGAGCAGGATCCCGATATCCAGAGAAAGATACGCGGCGACCAGGGCATGATCATCAAATTCGGCAGCACTTTCCTGCCTCCCACGGACAATAATAAAGTGTTCAACGGACTCGTGATCAGACAGGACTGGCTGGAGAAATATGATCTGGAGGCTCCCGTGACATTGGACGAGTATACGGAAGTACTCCGCACCTTCAAGGAGAACGGTGTGGAATATCCTCTGGCTCTCTGCGAATTCTTTAACCAGTCGCAGTTCAGCGCAAATAACCCTATCGCATCCGCTTTCGGCGTATCCGTAAAGGAATTTGACCTGGATGCGGACGGAAATGTACATTACTGCCGAACGCAGGACGGATATAAGGAATTCCTTAAGTTCCTCCACAGCTGGGCGGAAGAAGGTCTGATCGACGAGGATCTGGTAAGCCGTACCATAGATGATTCCCTGAGACTGTTCCAGGGCGGCCAGGCAGGCATGTGCTTTGCCCACACATATAATGTAAAGCAGTCCGTAGCGGTGGGACCGGCTACAGATCCCGCGTTTAAGCTTCTGTGTCTGGAAATGCCCAAGGTAAATGCCAACGATGAGACCCATCTGTCCACCCCTACCAGATCCATCAACAGTAATTCGTGGCAGGTATCCGCAGACTGTAAGCATCCGGAAGAGGCAGTGGCATTCATCGACTATCTGATGAGTCCTGACACTCTGCTGCTCACCGCATGGGGAACCAACGAAGGAGAGAACAAGACCTATCAGATCAATGCCGACGGTCAGAGGGAATTTACGGAGTTTGTGACAAATAATCCCGACGGTCTGGACTATGATA
Source organism: uncultured Lachnospiraceae bacterium (assembly GCA_947177885.1). The sequence goes on along the minus strand of CAMWWF010000053.1, from coordinate 1,625 downwards.
CCGTCCGCGCACTGAATATGTGTGCTCCTTTCCAGATCAAGTATGACGAAACCATGGAGGCATCACAGTATTCCGAGGCGGAATGTCATCAGTCCTGGGATGCATGGGGCAAGCAGAACGACGGCGACTACAATCTTCCCAGATACCTTACGCTGACCACCGCAGAGTCCGAAGAACTGACCAGGATCAAACAGGATCTTGCCAATTATTCCGATGAGATGGTATACAAGTTCATCTTCGGTCAGGAAGACATCGATGCCAACTGGGACGCATTTGTAGCGGAGCTGGAGCGTCTGGGAAGCACCCGCGGCGAAGAGATCAACAAGGAAGCATATGACAGATATCTGAATCGTGGCAATAACTGATGATCTGCAGTCCCGAACATGCCGCAAAGGCTTGTACGGAGGCAATGCTGATTTCATTACACACAGGAAAATACTGAGCACAGACGGGGCGGGGGAATCGAACCGCCCCGTTTTCCAAGGAGAGGAGGAGATTTATGGGCGTGGCTAAAAGCATTACTGCGGACAAAAAAACCCCGTTTATAAAGAGACTGTGGAAGAACATGGTGACACATCCGCTGCTCTATCTGATGATCTTACCGGTTCTGGCATATTTTTTAGTGTACCATTATTATCCCATGTACGGGATGATCATATCGTTCTTTGACTATATTCCCACCAAGGGAATATCGGGAAGCAAGTTTGTTGGGTTAAAGCACTTCAGGGCATTTCTGGAAGATCCGTACTTTTTCCGCACCATGCGGAATACGCTCTCCATTAACCTGCTCCTTCTGCTGTTCGGTTTTCCCTTCCCTATCATATTTGCGGTACTGCTGAACGAACTCCGAAGTTCAAAGTTCCGCAAAGTGACTCAGACCGTGACTTATATGCCGCACTTTATCTCCACTGTGGTGATCTGCGGCCTGATGCTGGACTTCTGTAAGTCAAAAGGCGTGATCACCACTATTTTCAGCGCTCTGTCCGGAAGGGATCCCGTAAATCTGTTCAGCCAGTCCGCATTCTTTCAGCCGCTCTATGTTCTCATGTGCATCTGGCAGGAATTCGGATGGGATTCCATTATTTACTTTGCCGCTCTGAGCGGCATTGACCAGGCGCTCTATGAGGCGGCGGACATCGACGGAGCCGGCCGGTGGAACAAGATCCTCCACATCACGATTCCCGGCATTTCCCCCACGATCATCATTCTGCTGATCATGCGTATCGGCAACATGATGACCCTGGGGTGGGACAAGATATTGCTGCTGTATAATCCCATGATCTACGAAAAGGCAGATGTGATCTCCACCTATGTGTACAGGATCGGCCTCATGAACTTCCAGTACAGCTTTTCCACGGCGGTGGGAGTTTTCAATTCAGTGATCAACTTCATTTTGCTTCTCTCTGCCAACGCTGTCAGCAGAAAAGTAAATGAGACCAGTCTTTGGTAGGAGGTGCGGAGATGAAAAAGAAAAGTATCGGAGCATTTCAGGTCATAAACGCATTTATCATGCTTTTCCTGATATTTATAACAATTTATCCCATGTACTATGTGGCAGTGGCTTCCGTGAGCGATCCGATTCTGCTGAAATCCCATACCGGCCCGCTTTTATGGGTCCTGGGCAA
>CAMWWF010000052.1 GCA_947177885.1 uncultured Lachnospiraceae bacterium | reverse complement strand
GTCCCTTCATAGGAAGGAACAAAATCGAGAGAATAATAATGATATCCGTTTCCTTCGTTGAACACAATCTTTTGAAAAGAAATCTCCGTTATGCCCAACGTCTCCAGTCTCCCCCACAGAATCTGCTCCGCCTCTTTTATGGAAAAACCGGCACCCGTGTCCGTCTGTCCGACGGGAATATCCGTTGGAGTCTGGGCGTTTGGCAAATAGGTATCCCTCAGATCATAGTCAATGTATCCCGCGCTTGTATGATTTGTAAACGAAGCCTCGCTCTCCCCGTCGGTAAGCTGCAGTGCGCTGTGGTCGCCGAATTTTGAATAAAGAAGCATTCCTTCACCGGTATCATGTGTGTTCACATAATCCGATTCTTCGATACTGTCCAGCAGCTCCTGCGACGTATCCTCTATGTTGCCGCCGGGGCTGTCAAGAAATGCCGTCAGCGCATCCATGTCAAGGTCCTCATTGGGCTTCAGCGTGATCTGATATACGTTTGCCGGAATAACCGGGATCTGGGCGCTGATATGCATTTTATTGTCTGTTGTCCCTATGGTTCCCTCATAAAAGCCGCCTGACTGCTGTCCGGGCGGTGCGGCTTCCGTGCCTTCCCCCGCGATATCTGAGACCTGCCGGTCAAGCGAACTCTGCGCGTGGGGGATCTCGCTGTCATCCGATACCTGGGGTGCTTTCTGACAGCCCGAAAGCACGGATGCACATAAAATCACTGCCATTGTCATAGATAAGGTTCTTTTTCTCATATTCTGCCTCCTGTGTTCCATAATAGACTCTCGGAATCTCTTTGTGCCTGATAATGCGAAAAGATTCTTTGGCGGCTGTGGATTTTCAATATCATTTGCCATGCACATTCTGACAAAGAATGTTTCGCGATCACTTCACAACTACGGGTGGGACAGCCATTCCGCCGCTCTATGCCGCGAATAGAGTCTTATAATCCTAACTGCTTCACAGCCGCGTGGATGGCCATCCGGTTCCGGATCGTCCCGGATATGGACTTATTATACTGCGCAGGAGACGAAATTCTGACGTTTGGCGAAATCAGACCATATTTTTGCCGAAAATAACTCTAAAACTGATTCATTTGCTGCTCACATCTCTTTGATGTACATTATGATGTCCGTTTTCATATTTCCGTTTTCACAGACCAGATCCATATCTCCGTGATATTTTTCAATGATCCTCCGCACATTGCCCAGACCTATTCCGTGATTCGGCGCGTCCTCCTTCGTTGTTTCCAGAGACTGTATCTTTCCGTTGGCGATGTCCCGGCAGCTGTTGCGGATATGGATGAACAGAATTCCTTTCTCAAGTTTGACGGCTATTTTCAGCTTTTTCTCTTCTGTCCGGTCTGCCGCCTCGATCGCGTTGTCGAGCAGATTTCCCAGTACCACATTTAAGTCAAAGGAGTGCAGTATCAGCTTTTCGGGTATGTTCACCCTGGCCTCCACCGTGTTTAAAACATCATTTGCCCTTTGCAGCTTATAGTTTAACAGGCTGTCCATGGTATCGTTTCCGGTGGTGACATACTCCGACGGGTTGGACATGAAATCCTGCATGGAGCTCAGATACCTGTCGGCTTCCTCCCAGTCCTTTTTCTGCAAAAGCATCTGCAGCGCCAGTATGTGGTTCTTCATATCATGCCTTAAAGACCGAATGCGGTTCTGTGACTCCATGATCACATCCAGCTGATTCCGGTATGCGTATGTCTGCTGCCGGTATATGTCACTTTCCCTTAAATTCCTGTAGTTTTCCACCATCACATGATAAAGGTAAAACACGCTCAGGTTGATGATCAGAGTGGAAATGCATATCAGCAGCGCCTCCGTACCACCGGATTCCCCATACAGCAAAGTACATAGAATAAATACGCTTGTGGCGGGGATCACGATGAGAATACAGGTCTGCCATTTGTCAAAAGCGATTTCCCTGCTGTCTGCCGGGCAGGTTATATGGTTTATGACCGTGAAACAGATCAGGAGCAGAAGCGTCTGGATCGCCAGCTGATTCATGATGAAATTCTGTCCAAAGGCAAAATACACCGCAAGAGAACACGCCATATCCATACTGAACAGTACCAGCGATACCCAGAGCCGCTTTTTCCATGTCCCCTGACAGAAAAGCGTAAGTACCGTCATTCCCAGATAATTGCATATCTCATAAGGCACGGATATGCCCCCAATACTGTATACAGCGGTGGTCAGCAGGTAATAGAGGACAAATCCGGCCTGCAATCTTTTCCCGTCCCCATCCTCCGCGGGAAGAAACAGATCCATCAGTTTCTTTATCAGCAGTACGTGCAGAATATTTACGATGGATCCTGATAACACATTATAATTCACCATTTATTTCCGCTCTCCGATATTGTTTTATTTTCTCTCTTGTATTTTTTCTGTAGGGCTTACTGATGCTTAAAACAGTGCCGTCGGACATTTTTACGGATTCGTAGGAGTATTCGCTGACGTACAGCCGATTGATGATGTAGGACTGATGTATCATCAGAAAATCAGACGGAAGCTTTTCCGAAATGTTTTTCAGCTTTCCGTAAAATTCCTCTTCGCCGTTCCTGGTCACGAGCCTGATCTTTTTGTCCATGCTCATGAACCAGGCGATATCCCTTGTGGGGATCCTGCGTACGGTACTTCCGGTCTGATACTCAAAGAAAATGTCAGGATCCCGCTTTTGGCGAAGGCTCCTGGAGAGGACTTCCCTTAACTGTTCATCGGATACGGGCTTGATCAGAAAGTCAAGCGGCTGGATCCGGAACAATTGCATGGCATAGCTTTGTTTTGAGGAAATATACACGATATGGGTCTGCATGTCATCCATCTCGTCACGGATGAATCTGCCTACCGATATCCCGTTTCTGTGAACCAGTTCAATATCCAGAAAGATCAGATCCAACAGCGTGTCATTCCCCAGATCGTTCAGGATACTTTCACCGGAGTACCACACCTCGACTTCGACTTTCACGGACAATTCTCCTGCAATATGGTATATTTGTTCTTCTAATCCGGAACAGAGCTCCTTATCGTCATCACAGATCCCAATCCTGTACATGGTTATTTTCCTCTCTGCAACCCATGCCCCGTGGCCATGGGTTGCTCCGACTGTATTATAAGTGGGGCGGTCATATTCGGACCGCCGCTCCTGCAGGGTGCAGAAAATGTACCGTAATCATTATAGGATGCAGACAACCAAAATACAAGCTCTTCTCATACTATTCCGTGGCCAGCTTCTTCACTTTCACCAGAGCGTTCTTTACGGCGGGGATGGCCAGAAGGACAACGGTGACAATTGCCTCCGGAGCGAGGTAGGAAGCGTTGTAGACCAGATTGTATGTAAGGATACCCAGGGGTGTCTGGACAGGAGCATAGGCGGCGAAGAAGATGGCCCCCGACAGGAGGGCAAAGAGATACCTGCCCAGCACTCCCGCGATATAGCCGGTCAGAAGTCCGTGTTTCCTGTCACTGAAGAAACCGGACAGGCCCAGGGCTCCGAATGCCAGGGGATAATCCACGATCATCTGCCAGGGGGAATAAAATACGGGATCCAGTACAAATTGCAGCAGACCATAGGCAAAACCGGTGAGCAGGCCGGCTTTTGCCCCATACCAGTATCCGATCAGAACGACAAAGAACATGCTGAACAGGGTGATGGAACCGCCGAAAGGCAGTCTGGCGAATTTGATCTCTGAGGCCACCAGGGCCAGTGCCATGGCCACACCGGAGAAGACAAGCTGCTTTGTGGCCATTTTTGTTCTGGTTGTGCTCCCTTTTTCAGAGCGGAACAGGATTGCGGCTGCAATGAGCAGCAGGATCAGGACTGTCACGGTGATGATACCGGGGACGGTCAGTTGAAAGGTGTTTTCCTCAGTGGGAAATGCAAAGAAATCAGACATAAAAAATCCTCCTTGTCAATTGGCTAAGGAGGGGCACAATAAGGCCTGTCGGCAGGTATTACAGGCTGTTTTTGCTTCCTTACGCCGGTATTATCCGGTTCAAGTGATGAGGGTCAGGAGAAGATCTGTTTCGGCTCACATTGTGTCCGACGGCAGCTTTCTCCAATCTCAGCAGTGTGCTCCCCTAGCGGTTATATGGAATTGTTCTGTCATGGTTCACGCCGCCCCCAGCGGCTGCCTTCACAATCCTGATCTGAGTGCCCGAAGAGGGCAGACAGGGGGCCGGTATGTAAAAACGCTCCGTGATGGCACTGTGTGAACAATAACGGTTCATTCCCGGCCGGACTTGAAAAAAATGATATTTCAAGGTTGACAGGGAACCGTAATTAATATAAACCTTATATGAGGAAGTGTCAAGGAAAAGGTGAAAGGAAAGCCATATATATGCGGAGTGATAAACTTGTGATAGGAATATGTGCCCATGTGGATGCGGGAAAGACCACACTGGCGGAAGGAATGCTATATACCTGCGGGGAACTGCGTAAACTGGGCAGAGTGGATCATAAGGATGCCTTTCTGGATAATTTTTCCATGGAGCGGGCGCGGGGTATCACTATTTTCTCCAAACAGGCCCCTATGAAATGGGAGGGGCTGGATATTACGCTGCTGGACACTCCCGGACATGTGGATTTCAGCGCGGAGATGGAGAGAACGCTGCAGGTGATGGATTATTGTATTCTTGTCATCAGCGGAGCGGACGGGGTGCAGGGACATGTTCAGACGCTGTGGAAGCTGTTGCAGCAATATGGGATTCCCGTGTTTCTCTTTGTCAACAAGATGGATCAGCCGGGGACGGACAGGGAGGCGCTGCTCCGGGAGCTGCAGCGGAGGCTGGATGAGGGTTGTGTGGAGTTTTATCCGGATATTACGGAGCAGGACAATGTATCTCTGGAGGGTCAGGTGCCCGGCGGTGAGGAAGCTCTGGAAAATCTCGCCATGTGCAACGAAGAGCTGATGGAGGAATATTTGGAGACAGGCGGACTTTCCGAGGAGTCTGTGGCGGAGGCGATCCGGAAAAGAAAAGTATTTCCCTGCTTTTTCGGAACGGCGCTTCATCTGCAGGGAGTGGAGGAGCTGCTGAGAGGTATTCGGAGATTTGCAGTGCTTCCTGAGTACGGAATCGAGTTCGGCGCCAGAGTGTATAAGATCTCCCGGGATTCGGCGGGCAATCGCCTGACCCATCTCAAGATAACTGGCGGTGCGCTGAAAGTAAAGATGATTGTGGATAACCGGGGCAGTGCTTCAACTGCCGGGGAGGTCTGGGAAGAAAAGGCGGATCAGATCAGGATCTATAACGGGGCAGGTTATGAGACGGCGGATCTTGTGGAAGCGGGAGGGATCTGTGCGGTCACCGGATTGAAGAGAACCTTTGCGGGGCAGGGTCTGGGCTATGAGAACGGCAGTAGTCAGCCCATTTTGGTTCCGGTGCTGACGTATCAGGTGATCCTGCCGGAGGGAGCCGACGCGGTGAAGGTTCTGGGACAGCTGCGCCAACTGGAGGAGGAAGAGCCCCTGCTCCAGGTGGTCTGGAAAGAAGCTCTGGGTGAGATCCATGTGCAGGTCATGGGAGAGGTTCAGATCGAGGTCTTAAAAAGTCTGATCCGGGAGCGGTTCGGACTGGAGGCGGAATTTGGAAGCGGCAGCATTGTGTACAAGGAGACCATCCTTTCCGCCGCGGAGGGCATCGGGCATTTCGAGCCCCTGCGCCATTATGCGGAGGTGCATCTGCTGCTGGAGCCGGGGGAGCCGGGCAGCGGCCTGGAGTTTGCTTCCGCATGCAGTGTGGACGAACTGGATCTGAACTGGCAGAGACTGGTGCTGACCCATCTGGAGGAGAAGACGCATCTGGGTGTGCTTACAGGTTCGCCCATCACAGATATGCGGATCACGCTCATTGCAGGGCGTGCCCATCAGAAGCACACGGAAGGGGGCGATTTCCGCCAGGCTACCTACAGGGCATTGCGTCAGGGGCTGATGCAGTGTGAGAGTGTCCTGTTGGAGCCGGTATTTTCCTACACATTGGAAGTGCCGACGGAACAGCTGGGCAGGGCAATGTCGGATATCCGGAGAATGCACGGCAGCTTTGACAGCCCTGTGACGGAGGGGGAGAACAGCGTTCTGACCGGCAGTGTACCGGCAGCGGAGGCGGACGGATATCAGCGGGAGGTCAGTGCCTATACCAGGGGGCATGGCAGATTTTCATGCGCTTTGAAAGGATATGAACCCTGCCATGATACGGAGGAAGTGCTTGCCCGGTTTGACTATGATCCTGACAGCGATCCGGAAAATCCTTCCTCCTCCGTCTTCTGTGCCCATGGAGCCGGGTTTCTGGTGGACTGGCGGCAGGTGCCGGAATATGCCCATGTGGAGAGCGGATGGGCCGGTCTTTCTAAAACGGAAGATGCACCGGAGGATGCATCGCGGATCAGGAACGGAATGTATACAGGCTTCCCGGATGAGACGGGGGTTCGGGGAACTGCGGGAGTCTCAGGTGAGACAGGCTTCCGGGAAACTGCGGGAGATCCCCATATGGCGAAAACCCAAAGGGCAGTGGGAAACGGGAAAGCCTCAGGAGCGGCAGGATGGCGCCCCAGGGGAAAGCAGGGGGACAGCGGGAGCCGCAGATCGGACTATATCACACAGGAGGAGATAGAGGAGATCTTTCAGCGGACCTACGGCAAGAGCAGACAGGACTGCGAGCCCTACAGATACCATAGGAGGAATACGGGAAGTACCGTCTATGGCGGGCGGGAGAAGCAGGAGGAGAAGGAGTACAGACTGCGCCCTGCGGAACAGAAGGAAGAATACCTGCTGGTGGACGGCTATAACATTATTTTTGCATGGGAAGACCTGCGAAGTCTGTCGGAGGTGAACATTGACAGCGCAAGGGACCGGCTCATGGATATCTGCTGCAATTATCAGGGCTGTCAGGGCGTAACGCTGATCCTGGTATTTGACGCCTATAAGGTGAAGGGAAATCCCGGTTCCGTGATGAAATATCACAATATCCATGTGGTGTACACAAAAGAAGCCGAGACGGCGGATCAATATATCGAGAAGACCGTACACAAGATCGCGAAGAAAGCCAATGTGACGGTGGCCACCTCCGACAGACTGGAGCAGATGATCATCTGGGGTGCAGGCGCGCTCCGGCTGTCCGCTCAGGGATTTCGTGATGCGGTGGAGAATGCACAGCGGCGGATAAGGGAAGACTATCCGGTGCGGGAAAAAGTTTTTCATAAAATATCCATACCGGAGGAGGAATAGCGTATTGGGAACTTTATTCATGAAATTTCATATAAGGATATGGTGAATGGGGGAAAAGTATGGTAAAATAAGTCCATATTCAAGGCATTCAGGGGCCGAACGGCCATCATACGGATGAACCTTCTGACAATGGCCTTATATAATATATTTTGAGATAGGAGCGGCTATGTTACATTTTATGATTCCGGAAACTTACGGTTCTCTGCTGGCGCTTGCCGGTATTATTTTTGCCTTTGCGGTCACTGTTTTTGCCACCGCAAAGCTGGCGGACCTGCTTCCCAAGGACGGGGGAAGAGAGTTTGCCCATGACGGAAAGCTCTCTGCGGGAAAACCAAGGGGGGCCGGTATTATTTTTGTCCTGGCTTTTGCGGTGGCGGCTTTCCTCTTTGCGCCTATGAAGCCGGAGACGGCAATCTATCTGATCTTGACGATCATATGTATGATGACGGGATTTCTGGATGATTCCTCCAGGATGCCCTGGGGAGAATATAAGAAGGGATTTCTGGATCTGTGTGTGGCGGCCCTGGTGGCGATGACCTTTTTGAAATATAATCCCAATACCATTGAACTGGCGCTGTTCCATGTGCAGGTGACGATACCGCCGGTGTTGTTTGCCATACTGGTCGTGATTCTGGTGTGGGGCTCTGTGAACGTGACCAACTGTTCCGACGGGGTGGACGGGCTGTCAGGGACTTTGACGATCATTACCCTTATGACGATCTATGTGATTGCCCGGATTTTGGACAAGGGTCAGGACTTCTCTTTTCTGATCCTGCTGTTTGCGGTCTGCATTCTGGGATATCTCTGGTATAATGCCACGCCCAGCCGCCTGATGATGGGGGATGCGGGCTCCCGGGCCATGGGGCTGTTCATCAGTATTGCCATATTGAAGACAGGCTCTCCCGTGCTGTATATTCCTGCAGCGCTGGTGCTGATCCTGGACGGCGGTCTGGGACTGGTGAAGGTGGCTTTGCTGAGGTTTTTGAAGATCCGCATCTTAAAGAATACGCGGACACCGCTGCATGACCATGTGCGTAAGGTCTGGGGCTGGTCGAATACCCAGACGGTATTCCGGTTTGCCATTATCCAGATTATTCTGGCGGTGGCGGTGATATACGGTATTCAGGTTTAAAAATAGCATTCTTTCTTGGAACGGAAACGACCGGAAGGGATTTCAGACGCAGGACGGCTGAATATCACTTCTTCATCAGGGGCAGTTTCGTTTCGGGACGGAACTGGAATGGAGAAAAAGTATTATGTACGATGAATTGACACCCGGTGATATCAGGAAGATGGAGGAGGAGATTGAGTACCGTAAACTGGTGGTGCGCCCTAGGGCGCTGGAAGATGTGAAAGAAGCCAGGGCCCACGGAGATCTCAGCGAGAATTTTGAGTATCACGCGGCGAAGAAGGTAAAGAATCAGAACGAGAGCAGGATCCGTTATCTGGAGAGGATGATCAGGACGGCGAAAGTGATCTCGGAGGATTCCGCGGAGGACGAGGTGGGGATCAACAATACCGTCACCGTTGAGTTTGTGGATGATCAGACGGTGGAGACTTACAGGATCGTCACCACTGTGAGAGGAAATTCGCTGGAGAATATGATCAGCAACGAGAGTCCGCTGGGCAAGGCGCTCCTAGGGAAAAAGGAGGGAGATACCGCCCATGTTCAGGTAAACGAGACGGTGGGATATGACGTGAAAATTGTCCGGATCGAGAATACGGCAGATGACGGAAATGATAAGATAAGAAGTTTTTAGAGCTGATGCGCGAAGTGCTTCAGGCGCGTCCGGACACGGGGTACGGCGTCAGGAGGTGTCGGATGTTATGACTTGGTCATGCGGCTGCATCGGAACGGCGGAAAATACGGGAAAACACGGTTTATCATTGAGACGTCGGTTCCGTGGAATTTTAAACCGCCGCAGAACGGCGATATGGAGGTTAGGATGAAGAAATATTTATTATTTGATCTGGATGGAACATTGACGGACCCCAAGGAGGGGATCTGTACCTGTGTACAGTATGCGCTCTCTTCGTTTGGGATTGAGGAACCTGATCTGGATAAACTGGAGTCTTTTATCGGGCCGCCTTTAAAGGACAGCTTTATGAAATCCTATGATTTCACGGAGGAACAGGCGGAGGCGGCTGTGGTAAAGTACAGGGAGCGCTTTCGGGATAAGGGACTCTATGAGAATGAGATTTATCCCGGCATTTCCGAGATGCTGCAGAGATTTATGTCAAAGGGAATGTTTCTGGCTGTGGCATCCAGCAAGCCCACTGTTTATGTGGAAAAGATACTGGAACATTTTAACATCAAAAGATTCTTCAAAGTGGTGGTGGGAAGCGAGCTGGACGGTACGCGGGTCAATAAGGATGAGGTAGTGGAGGAGGCATTAAAGCAGCTCTTCGGGGATCAGCCGGTGGACAGGACCCAGGTCTATATGATCGGAGACCGCAGCTATGACATAGAGGGAGCGCGCAAGGCGGGAGTGGAAAGCGTGGGAGTCACCTATGGTTATGGCGGTATGGAGGAACTGAAGGCGGCAAAGGCGGATTATATCGTGCGCTCTGTGGAGGAACTGGAGAAATTCCTGCTGAGAGGAGCGGAGGAACAGCAGGTGCTGACACCCTTCCAAAAGATATGGCAGCTGTTTTTCCCGCTGCTGCTGTTTGTTATGGTGAAGGCACTGGCAGTCAATATCATGGGGATATTGCTGCAGACCGTAGGAAATACCATTCCCGTGGGCTCTTTTCTCTTTGTGCACGACGAGACGGGGCAGCTGGTGGCTCTGACGGGAAACGCAGGTACACTGATGCAGATAGCGGGATTTGTGGCAGGTCTTGCGGTTCTCTGGAAGGTGTCAAGGCGTACCCTGAGTAAGGCGGCGGACAGTATGAGGCTCCTGCACATCAAGGGTGATCCTGCAAAGTGTTATCTGTTCCTGGGACTGGCTGTTGTGGGGGCGGTGCTTGGCTTTAATATGCTGCTTTCTCTTTCCGGTATGCTGGACAACTCTGCCACGTATCAGGCGGTGGCGGAAGATCAGTATTCCGCGGCCATGTGGCTGGGACTGCTGTGCTATGGTTTTGTGACGCCCTATGTGGAAGAGATTTTATTCCGGGGAATCATTTATAACTGCATGAGACGCAGAATGACGGTGAGAATGTCAATCTTTCTCTGTTCCATGATGTTTGGGCTTTATCACATGAATACCGTACAGGCGATCTATGCTTTTCTGATCGGCTGTATCATCGCTTATGCCTATGAATATTTTGGGGACTTCCGTATGCCCGTGATCGTACATATTATGGCAAATGTGCTGTCCTACTGTCTGACTTACACCAGTCTAGCGGTGTCCGGACTGGTGAGCTGGCCGGTATGCATTGTATTTCTGGCGGTTATGGCGGTCAGTCTGCTGCTTCTGCATAAGGAGAAGAATATATTGTGAAGATGTATTTCACACGGCGGTCTATGTCTGCGCGTTGCGTGCCGTAAAGTCGTTTCTGCGCAGGCAGCAGCGCGGAAATGAGGGTTTTTATGAGATTTACAGTGGTTGTAGTGTGCCTGAATCCGGGAGATAAATTGAATCAGACGCTGGACAGTATTCTGGCCCAGACCTGTACGGATTATGAGGTCGTGGTGAAGGACGGCGGCAGCAGGGACGGCTCTGTGGAGGCCATGCGCAGAGATCCCAGGATACGGCTTTACCGGGAGAAGGACGGGGGCATCTATGAGGCGATGAATCAGGCCGTCTCCCATGCGGAGGGAGATTTCGTGCTGTTCTTAAACTGCGGGGATTTCTTCCCGGACGGAAAAGTACTGGAGCGCACCTCTTCTTACATAGATGAGGAAACGGCGCAGGGGACGGATCTGTCCGGACTGATACTGTATGGGGATACACTGGGAGAGAAAAACGGGGTGGTGATCGCTTCACCACCCCATATCAATGGATTTGCCTGTTACCGCAATATTCCCTGTCATCAGACCTGCTTTTACAGCAGGAAGCTCTGTCTGGATAAGCCCTATGATCCCGTCTTTCGGATCCGGGCCGATTACGACCATTTCCTGTGGTGCTATTATAAGGCAGGGGCGAAGTTCGTGCATATGGATTTTGCGGCGGCCTCCTATGAGGGCGGCGGCTACTCGGAGAGCCGGGAGAACCGGAAACGGGACAGACAGGAGCACAGACAGATCACTGCCGCTTATATGAGTAGGGCAGAGCTTTTCAGATACAGGGCCGTGATGGCCTGTACTCTGGCGCCGCTGCGCAGGGCCATGGCGGAGAGCAAAGCTTTTTCCGGGATTTATCATGGGGTGAAGAGGCTGATCTATCACTGACAAAATCTTCTCGCAAAATCAGGCACAAAGAGATTCCGGGAGATCGTTACCACATAAACCGTTTTGGCGGTTCGTCAATGCGAAGATAGCAATATAGTTATCGATCAACAATTGTCTGTAACTCTTTTCGGCATATCTGTCCTCGTTTCGCTCTTGATGAGACTGCGGAAAAGTGTCTAAACTTAAAAAAGTCTTCTTAATTCTGTTGGCCTGTCATTTTGCATTTTTTGCTTTCTTTGTCCAATAAATCTTCAATAGGATTCTCGGTATCAATATCAGAAAGTAACTACAATAATATATTTTAACTTCTACTATTGGTTGAATTTATAAGATGAACTAACCGACACGGTTATAGAT
>CAMWWF010000051.1 GCA_947177885.1 uncultured Lachnospiraceae bacterium | reverse complement strand
GCAAAAATTCATCTCCAATGGCACTGCGCATTGTCAATGCAAAAATATTACTTTGTCGTCATTGGCACTGATTATTTCGCGTGTTACAATTCATTAATAAAGCATATTGAAGGGAGAAAATGCTTTGTCAGCGCAATTAGATTCTAGGGAAAAAGCAGAGATAGCTGATGAGATCATTAATAACGCAATAGGTCTTCCGGTGGAAAATCAGGAACTCCTTTTGATGATGGCAAAGGCAATGCAATATACGCGGAATTGTGTATTGCGTCAGGAAGCCGACCGACCGGCATCGCCGGCTTCCGAGACTGATACATAGAAACTGCGAAGCGTCACAGACTTGACTGCATGGAGTATGCCCTGTGAAAACGCTTCGGAATGGAGGAAAATATGGCAAAAAACAAAAAACCCCCGGTTGTCGCGCAGACCACATGGAAAAATGCTTTTAAACGGGACTGGCAATTATATCTGCTTCTCCTGTTTCCCATCGCAATGGTGGCCATCTTCAATTACGCTGCATATCCGGGACTGCGAATGGTATTCATGGACTACAATCCCGTAAAGGGATATTCCGGCAGCGAATGGGTAGGACTGGAAACCTTCCGGAAGATCTTCAAGGATGCGGATTTTATCCGTGCCCTGAAAAGTTCCATCGCGTTCAATCTGATGGATCTCCTTGTGGGATTCCCCATGCCCATCCTTTTGGCACTGATTTTAAACGAACTCCGTTATCCCCGCTTTAAAAAGGTGACACAGACGATCCTGTATCTGCCCCATTTCCTGTCCTGGGCAATCATCGGAAGCGTCGCTTATACCATGTTCCGCCCCACATCCGGTCTGGTAAATATGGCTCTGATGAATGCCGGCATCATAGAGCAGGGAATCCCGTTCCTGACAGAGAAATGGCACTGGGCCGTGACCTATCTGCTGATCGGCGTCTGGCAGGGCATGGGCTGGGGCACCATCATCTATCTGGCAGCCATCACCGGCATCAACGGCGAATTATATGAAGCGGCAATGATCGACGGTGCAAACCGCTGGAAACGGATGTGGCACATCACGCTGCCGGGCATCAAGGGCACCATCGTCACATTGCTCATCATGAACCTGGGACGCGTTATGGGCAGCAATCTGGAGCGTCTGACCGTATTTGCCAACACACAGGTCAAGGATTTTCAGTACCAGCTTGCGGTGTATATCTATAACAAAGGTCTGCAGAGCGGCAAATACAGCATGTCCACCGCCGTGAACCTGTTCCAGTCCCTGGTGGGTGTGATCCTGGTACTTCTCTCAGACAGGATCGCAAAGATGCTTGGCGAAGACGGCTTACTATAGGGGGGGAAGCATATGGCAAAGAATACGAATACAGCGGGCCGAGACGGGCAGGTAAGCTCCGACGGCAGCCGCGCAGTCAATAAATTCCGAATCAGCGACGCACTGATGATGCTGTTCATTACCGTTTTATGTGCTACATGTATTCTTCCTTTTCTGCATGTGGCAGTCAAATCCATATCCGGCAACAGTTATGTGCTGGCTAAACAGGTCTATTTCCTGCCAAAGGGAATCAATTTCGAGGCTTACGGCTCCATCTTCCGCGACGGCTCTCTGGTGTGGTCCATGGGTTACAGTGTACTGGTCACCCTGATTTTTACCGTTCTGGGAATGTTGGTGTGTACCTGCGCCGCATATCCCCTCTCAAAAAAGAGGCTGAAAGGAAAGACGGGGATCACTTTTCTCCTAATGATCCCCATGTACTTTTCCGCCGGTATCATTCCCTCCTTTGTGCTGATGTACAACCTGAAACTGTATGACACCATGTGGGTGCTGATCTGGCCTCTGATCTACTCTCCCTACAACATGCTCATCATGAAGACCTTCTTCCAGTCCAGCATACCGGACAGTCTGGAAGAGTCTGCGTTTCTGGATGGCGCCAGTAATTTCCAGATCCTCTTCAAGATCGTCATACCGCTGTCCAAGCCCATCATTGCCACCTTGTCACTGTTTTATGCGGTGGGACGCTGGAATGCCTATGCAGACAATATGTATTACATAAAATCCGAGAACCTGAAAATGGCACAATACAAGCTTTACCAGATGGTGTCCTCCGCTTCGGAGGCTCAGAGTGTCACTCTGTCCGAAGCTGCTGCCGTAACCAGCACACCGGAGGTGTTACAGGCGGCATTCATTATGTTTGTCACTCTGCCCATCATCTGTATTTACCCCTTCGTACAGAAGTATTTCGTAAAGAGTGCCATGGCCGGAGCGGTGAAAGGCTGAGTATTTTCGCATTAACACAATTATAAGCAGAAACAATTTTAAGGTACGGTAATCTCCTGTATTTCCAGGTGGATTATAAAGCAAATTTCAGAATGGAGGAAAGATTTATGAAGAAGAAGTATCTTCAAAGGCTGCTTGCCGCTGCTCTCACAGCCATTATGGTGACGGGCTCTTTGACCGGCTGCGGTGATAACGCGGCTGAAACAAACAACGCAGGATCCACAACAGACTCTTCCGATGCCGCTTCCGATCCCGCCTCTGCAGGCAGTGATACCGGCAGCGCAGCAGGCGGAGAAAATGCGCCTGCCGGTGTGGAAGGCTGGGAAGCCTTTGCCGAGAACGTGACTCTGACAATCCCTGTATATGACAGAGGCGCCGCAGGCGTTCCGGATGTGACCAACAATTACTGGACCAAATGGATTCAGGAAAATTTCGGTGATCCCTACAACATTACCGTTACATTCGAGCCCATCACCCGTACCGACGTACTTACCAGCTACAATATGCTGGCTACCGTGGGCGAGCTTCCCACGATCCTGATGGAGTACGATTTTGACAAGCTTGCCGAGTGGGGTGACAAAGGATATCTGGTCGAGTATGACCTGGACCAGTTTGCACAGATCGCACCCACCTATTATGAGAGAATGGTGGAACTGGATCAGCTCAAGTACACCGAACTGAACGGATCCCGTTATTTCGTATTGGCAGAAAGACCTTATTTTAACTCTACCTATACCTCCCTCACCTGGTACCGCCAGGACTGGCTGGAGGAACTGGGCTATAAAGAGTGGCCCGCAACCTGGGATGAGCAGAAAGAAATCTATCAGAAGCTGATCGACGAGGGGTACTGCGAACATCCTCTGGGGGGCGAAATGATCAACGGTGTAGGTTCCGATCAGAATTATTCTTTCAGGACCTATCCCCAGGACGAGCTGGAATGGGTAATGTACGGCGACTATCAGATCCCCGCTCTGAGCAGCGAGGCTAACAGAAAGTACCTGCAGAGAGAAAATGAGAAGTATAATCTGGGCTTCCTCAACCCTGAATATTACGTTCGCGACACGGAGACCAACAAGGCAGATTTCGTCAGCGGTAATTCTTTCCAGCTCTGGGGCTATACCTCCGCCAACGTTGACTTCCTGACCGCATTCTACGAGCAGAATCCTGACGGAAAGATCGGTATCCAGGGAACACCCGGACTGGTGATCGACGAAAAGTACGGCTCCGTAAATACCTTCCGTCCCTGGGATCCCTTCGGCATGATGATCGGTTTCTCTTCCCAGGCAACCGAGGATGAAATCAAAGCCGCTATGATGTACATGGAGTGGATGACGCAGAAAGATGTGCTGTTCACCATGCAGTGGGGCGTTGAGGGTAAGAACTTTGAGTATGGCGAAGACGGTAATCCCGTATCCCTGACGGAAGCAGATCCCGAATATACACAGGGCTTCAGCAACAGCAAGGACTACTGGTGTGTGACGGTCGAGTCAAGGAGCCTCGGCAGCATGGAAGCGGATATGGCCGCTGTAGCGCCTGCCGGACTTCCTGTGGACTATACGCAGGCCATTATCGACAACTACAACGGTCAGCTTGAGGTCTATAATGCAGGATATGCGAATTCCGACTGTAAATTCGCAGTGATAATCAAGTCCTCTTCCGAGCTTCAGCAAACCTTATGCGAACTGTATGCCGAGTACAGAGACCAGCTTGTGACATGCCCTCCCGATCAGTTTGACGCACTGTATGAAGAGCTCAGTGCCAAATACCTGGAAGCGGGTTATCAGCAGGTCATCGACGAGAGACGCGAAGCCTATGAAAACGGCTACACCACAAAGCTGCAGTAACACAGTATACTATCTTCCGAGAATGAGCGTATGCCTCCCAATTCCCGTAATTGGGAGGCAATTTTGGAGGCACGATATGTATCGTCATAATTTTCTGTTTCACCGGTATCCCGGCAGCTGCTATACGGCGGGAAGATCCTTTACGATAGAAGTTCCCCGTCCGGGCAAATATAAGCTCACAATGGTTCTCACAGCAGAACGCCCTCTGGAAAGAGTATCCGTCTGCACGGGCTCCGGAAGCCTTATATTCACAGGAAGTGTGCCTGCCGGAGTCTTCAGGCATGTCACCGTGGTGCATGTGGGAAACAGCGTACCTGAAGGCTGTAACCGTGTGTGTCAGAACAGGGAGATAACCGTTACCGTAACAGCGGAAACGGACTGTCTCAGCAGCCTGTCCGTCAGCGAAATATCCTGTCCGACCATTTACATAGCCGGATCCGCCGACAGCAGCACAGCAGCAGACAGTGGCGCTGTGTCAGAACCGGCCAACGGGATCACGACAGCAGCAGACAGCAGGATCACAACGGGTTCCACTCCCGGAGCCGGTCAGCCCACCACGCACTCCTCTTTTCATACAGAAAAAAGCTCCCCTGCCAGGTGGGAGCAAATGCTGAACGCATATACGGATCAGAGGATTGCCGTATCCGACTGTTCCCGTTCAGGACTTACCATGGAATCCTTTCGGAAAGCAGGATACTATGCTGCGATCCATGAATACGGCAGGCCGGGCGATTTTTACTTTCTCCAATTTGCTCCCGGGGGGCAGACGGCAGAAGACTGGGCACCCGGCGGAAGCTGCAGACGCCAATTGGCCCGTTATATCATTGAGTGCAGGGAACGTCTGGCCTATCCTGTATTGCTCACTCCCGCCGCTCATTCCGACAGAGATGACACCGATGACTGTTCCCGGCAATTGTGGAATCAATGCCTGGATGCCTACAGGGAAATAAGCGACCTGACAGACACACCGGTGATAGAATTTCACAGATTATGTGACGCCTCATATGACGCATATGCCACAGCAGGATCCGTGGCACGGGAAATCGCCCGGATCTGCGGATCTTATCCGGAAAAAAGATACCGATTCCTGGCAAAATGCATGCGGACAAACTGCGGTTAATCACGCTTTGGGTTTCCGATTGCGGCGTTGGCTTCACTTGCCATCTTTCCACTCTTCCTGTCCGGGCCTTTTCACATTTCCAAAGTTATCGTTTGCCCGCGGGAATGGAGGCAATCTGTTATCCCACATTTATATATCCCCCGCAGACCCTCTCCATGGCGGCGTCTTCCCTATCATTGCCCACGGCCAGGACATCTTCTGCGGGGATTCCGATCCAGCCGCATATTTCCGCAATACCGGTTCCCTTGTCCCGCCCTTTCCTTACGATTTCCAGGCAGTTCCCTTCGGTAAAGAAGCGGCAGTCCGACTTTTTCAGAAGCTCCGCGATCCTGCCGCACTCCGCAGCCTTCCAAATATTGTGGCGGCTTTTCACAAAGGTTATCTTATATGCCGCTCCGTTTTTGGCAGAGACCACGCATTTCGCCTTTATACTCTCTCCGGTTCTTATCACTTCCGACAGACCGCTGACATCTATGGGATAAACCTTTTCCCTGCATCTCTCTTTTTCTTTCAGACGCAGATATCCGCCTGATGCAAAGATAAATCCCTGAAACAGATCCATATCGCCCCTTAATCTTCTCTTCACAGCTGACTCCGGCATGGATGTGGCAAGAAAAACCGGGCATACTTCCCTTAATGCAGTCAGCCTTCCGCGAACCTCATCCGACAGTTCTGATCCGCGCCGGTTCCCGGCGGACATTCCGAATCCCGTACATAGGATATCTGATCTTTTACATATGACATCCGGTGTCCCGCCCGGATTGCCAGGCCCGCTGCGTCCAATACCGGGTTCAATGGCTCCTCCATACGGTTCCTTGCTTGTGCCCCCCGCTTTCCTGCACGCCGGGATCAATGTTCCGTCCAGATCAAAAAAGACCGCCCTGAACTTTCGGGGAACTCTGAAAACGGGATATTCTCCAAACACATTTTTCGGCGCAAAATCAGCTCTTCCGCCATAGGCAAGGTAACAGCTGCATCTCTTTCTGCTGCACACAGGTTCAAATATTTCTTCCTCACCGCCATCGTACCAGTTCGCTGCTTTTGTCCTGCTTATATTACAGGTGTGTATTCTCCCGTCGGCCTCCACAAAGCACCGGTCCGTGCACATATGTACGGCAGCCTCCGGATTCCTGAGTTCATATTCAAAAAAGGGATCGATCTGCACAAAGGCTTCCGTTTCCTCCGGACTGTAATTCCTTTTCAGACCATCCATTCTATTGATCCATAAATATACTGCCGGGGAAAGCTTTTCCCTCAATTCCCGTAATATCTGTATATTATCAGGGGCTCCCACTGCCCCGGCACATACCAGAATATTGTTTTCGATCAGGCTGTGGCATTTGGAGACAAACGCATCCACCGTTGTCATCTCGGGATGAAAGGTCGCCCAGACAGAAAGTTTTGCTCTTTTCTCTTTCAGAAGCTCCCCCTTAGACAATTTCTCCCGGAGAAAAATCTCCTTCTCATGATCAGCTCTTTCCGGGTCAATCCCTCCAAGATCAGCCTCTACCGAACCAGTCCTTTCATGATCAGCCTCCTTCGAGCCAGTCCCTTCATGATCAGCCTCTACCAAACCAGTCCTTTCATGATCCGTCTCTGAACGCTCCTTTACAGGCGAATCGATCTTCCGATGAGTATCTGCAAAAGAATCTTCTTCCTGATACTCTCTCCCGAAAGAATCAAACACGTTCAGACACTCTTCCACAGAAAAGCTGAGATTCGTCTGCAATCCCACTCTGTCAATCTCCGGAAGCTCTGCCAGACGCGAAAGACCCTCCCAGTACCAACGGTGTATGGAGGCTTCGCCGTATGGCGTAACGAAAACCGCCCCGATGGAAAAATCCTGTGCCCTTTTCACAATACTGTCACAGAACCATGCAAAATTCTGCCGGTCTCTCTCCATCTCCGACGCCAATGCCCTATGCTTTGCAAAGGGACAGTAGGAGCAGCTGTAATTACAGCTTTTCAGATTTCCCCTGTAAAGGATCGTCCTCTTATGCATTTGCCCTCTCCCATTCCAGCATTTTCCCCCTGATATCCTCTGAGATCAGCTGGGGACCTATATAGTCGGAAAGGCCTAATCCTTCTGTAGTCAGGCCGATATGGTCACAGCAGCAGCGCTCTTCCACCCATCCCTGCCTGATCCAATCTTTCAGGATGGGGAAATCTTCTAAAACGTCTGCCTGAAAAGCCTTTTGATACGCCTGCCTGGATATTCCGGGAAGGATCAGTAAATGCTTTATCACATATCGCCTCCTAAGTTCCTCATCCGAAAGCAGTATCCCGTTTGACACAGAAGAGAAATCCTCCGTCTGCTGATAGCGCGCAATTTCCTCCATCGCGGCATTTCTTGTTGTCCGGTAGGGTGTACAGGTATGGAGCCTCCCCAGGTAGCTTCTTCCGCCGCAGCCCAGGGACAGCGCGCTCTTTAATCCGCACTCGCTGAATTCCGGGAGCAGATCGTCTGATGAAATCGTCCTCCTATTCCCCTTTTTCAGAAAACGTCTCATGGAGATCTGTTCATATCCCTTATCCCGCAAATATGCCGAGCCGCACTGATACAAAGCATACATGTGATCGGAATCCAACAGCTCTCCTCTTCCTTCCCGCTCCAGTCTGACGCCATGCTTTATATAGAGCGGATAAAGAAATATTTCGTCCGGTGAAAAGGAAAGCGCCGTCCTCAAAGAGTGCTCCAGGCTTTCCGCCGTCTGATCAGGCAATCCGTAAATAAAGTCAAAATTGACACATTCAAACCCTGTATCTGCCAGAAGTTCCGCGGCTTCCATGGCACGTTCCCGGTCATGGCTTCTTCCCAGCCATCGAAGTTCCCGGTTGTCAAAGCTCTGGATCCCCATACTGACCCGTGTCACCCCAAGCTCTTTCAGCAGCTCCGCTTTCTCTTTATCGGTCTGGTTGGGAGCCGTTTCTATGATGATCCTGCAATCGTCACCGATTGGCAGATTCTTTTTCACAGCTTCGAAAATACGCACTATCTGCCTGCTTTCCAACAGCAAAGGCGTACCGCCGCCGACGGTAAGATCACCAAAGGATGTGCCTTGGGGCATCATTTCCCGATATTGACTTATCTGGCGCGATACCGCAGCAATATAATCCTCCGTCTGAATCCGGCTGCAGCCTGTAACCGAAAACAGATTACAGTAACCGCATTTGCTTTCACAAAAGGGAAGGTGAAGATATAAACTGTGTCCTTCACCCTCCAGATTATGAAAGTAGTCTCTTAAATTGACATTCTCTAACGCCCTGTAAGCCGTCTTGTGCGGATAGCTGTACATATATTGAATATATCTGTTCATACCTGCCCCTATATCGGTATCCATTTCGGAATCTAAAAATATCGGCACCTGTGCGATTGTAATCCAATGGTCTGCCCCATGCAATCATTGCCATACAGGCGGGCTGTTGGATCAGCAACCCACCTCAAAATGATCAAAATGCGGATGTGCAGGCAGACGCAATAGCGCGTAAGCACAAATTTTGCGAATGTGGGAGTCAGCTTGGAGGCTCCTTTGAAGCGTCCGACCGCACGGGCGGAAATTTCCCCAGTCCAATTGCCTGACGGAATCGGTTATCCAATCCGGTCAGAAGCGGAATCATTTACAGATACTAAAGAAAAAAATGCTTATACGGCACCGTATTGACCATTGGATGATTCACGCCATGGAAGACATATCCGTCCTCACTGTAACAGGTTCCGTGATCGGAAAAGCATACCACAAAGGTTTCGCCCCTCCTGCTCTTCCAATGCTCAAAAAGCCTGCCCAGCTCACCGTCCGTATACCGCAGTGCCGCCCGATGAGTTTCCAGGCTGTCATTCTTTTCGTTTTCCAGATAGAAATAATTGGGATAATGAATGGAGCAGACATTCAAATAAAGGAATATCTTCCGATCATCCTCCTTTTTGTCCAGCCTGCTTATGATAAAATCCACCTGGTTTTTCGTACTGTCCTTTACCGGACAGGCAAAGGACGGGTTCCAGTAACTCTTTTCAAAAAAAGAAGGAAATACCTTACCCATATCCGTGCGCTTGTCAAAAAAGGCCACACCGCCCACACACCATGTATCATAGCCGTCGTTATGAAGTCCCTGCACCAGATTGCTGCTGTCAAAGCCATAGGCGCCTTCGGGAACCTTATTGCCCATTCCCATGCTTTTGGGAAAGAAAAGCATCTCCTGTTCCGCGATATTTTTCGCCTCCTCCTTCGCAGGGAGAAAGCCTGAAAAAATGGCGTGGTGAGAAGGATATGTAAAGTTCCCCGGGGCCTGCCGCTTCTCCCAAGCGCCATACCTGTTCAAAACGGGAGTGCCGCCGCTTCTCTCTTCCTCTATGGCAGCATCGTATCTCAATGTGTCAAGGCACACAAACAAAATATCACAGTTCCCCACAACCTGCGTCATATCAACCGAGCATTTCTTCTGATCCATGCCGGACCGGAATGCCGCAAACGGTACTTCACCTGTCATTTTCCATCACTCCTTCTAAAAATCTGCCGAATCAAATCTTCAAACACAATCAACGCCAATATCCTTAAAACATGTTCGAAAATCATACCCAGTCCGCACGCCACACTTCGCGGCCTGCTGTGCCCCCATTTGGCGTGCAATGCCCCACTTCGTCTCTCAAATGGGTCTTGTATCCCGCAATGTGTGGCGCACGCCCCGGAAAAAGTATTTTTAAACACGCTCTAATGCAGCTTACGCTTTTCAGAGCAAACAGGCAGGATACATAAACGGTGCCATACAGGCATCCTGTACTGATCACCGCGCCTCCGTACCGCCCTCATTGTATTCGTTCAAAACGTCTTGCCAAAACAAAAAGATTCTGCGGAATCACTCCGGATATACATATTCCGCATGATCTCTATCTGCCGCTTGTAAATATTGTTTTCATGATAGACATCCCTGTGAAGAAGATCTCCCTGGGCATTCATCTCAATAATATAGGGCTTCCTGCTCTCCTTCTCCAAAAGCACATCCATCCCGATACTCTTTAATCCGGGATAACACCCTGCTGCCCGAATACAGAGTTCCATAATACTATCGGTTACAGTCCCGTCCAGATTTAATCTTTCAAACTCCATGGAATGGTTGTTCAGATGCAGATTGGTGATTGGCCCCCTGGACAGTCGGGGCAAAATATAATCCACCTGCCCGTCCTGCACTATGACACGGAGATCATAGCAATACTCCTGAAATGCAGCCTTCCTGTGCCACTTTTCCACCACACAGTCTAATTCCAGAAGCGGATCCAAAAGCGCCGCCGCATCCTCATCCTCAAGCCTGTACAGCCTTTTTGTGTTGACAAGCTCACCCTGGAGGAGCGCCGCACAGGTGTAAAGGACAACTTTCCCCTTTACCGGGGAAAACCGAAGCGCCGTCACCCCTGCCGCTCCCGATCCTCTCAGGGGTTTTAAAAAAATCTGGTAAATCCTGTTTTCCCTCATAAAGTCAAGGAGCTCTTCTCTGCCGGAAAATTTTTCCCCATACATCTCCGTCACAGCAACACCGTTTTCGGCAAGCCTTTTCTTGCACTTCCGCTTGTCGAGTACTTCCGCGATATCGCCGGGATGATTAAAGAACGCTCCGAAAGGCATCCGGGAGAGCAGGCGCAGCTGCTCCCTGTACCTGCCTGTAAGCTCATCCAGATCTTTCAGCCGGCTGCTCTTCCATTCCGGTGCATCTATCTTCACAATGCTGTTTCCGATATTGGGCAATCCTTCCGGAAACGGGAAGTCCTTCCAGTCATAGTAAGAGATGCTGATACCGGCTTCAGCGGCAGCCCTCTCAAAATAAAATCTTCTTTTGCTGCCCTCGAAGCTTTTGCGGCCTTCCGCTCTTCCGCCGCGTTCCGAATGGTTTCTTTCTTCCGGGACCATATCTCTTTCCCTGCCGGTTCTTTCCTTCGAAACTTCATCACCTGCCCGGCTTTCTCTTCCCTCCGGATCTTTATTGCCTGCCTGAACGGTTCTTCCCTCCGGGGCTTCATCACCTGCCCGGCTTTCTCTTCCCTCCGAACCGATCAGGATGATCCCTCTTACTCCGTCAGCATCGCGTTGTACCATAATTTCCCGTCCCATTCATCTGGTTTTTCCTGCTCGGACATGTCAACATCAAGGGACAGCTTTCCCAACTTTTCCATCATTTCATTTGACAGATAATGATGATGTACATCCAGCTTCCTGATATTGGAAAGCTCCGGCAGCTTCTCCAACAACAGGTTGGCGCCTTTGTCTGTCAGTGTGCCGCAGGACAGATCCAGAGTCTCAATCTGGCGGATGTACTTACTCTCCAGTACCACCTCTGTCAGTTCGTCTTGGATCTCACTGTCCACGATTCCAAGATAGGTAAGTCCGGGATAATCAGAATCGGCAAGCATCTCCCTGACAGTATCCGCATTGCCGTCAAAGCCATAATCTTCAACACCGATATAGAGAAGTAACTTTTTCAGGTTGGGCAGCTTCGCTTTCGTAATCTCCTTTATCACATCCGCTCCCAGACCACCGCAGATAATGGTCAATGACTCCAGATTTTCATGCTCGATCTCCCCCAGTGTCAATTCCATACTGCCCTTTATGGTCAGCTCCTTCAACTGAGGCATAGCCTTCCAGATACGGCTGTAATTTCCCTGCATGATCCAGGAAACCTCACATACCTCGAAATCCATATCGCCTACAAACAACTTGGTGATATGGCTGAATCGGTCGGGATTATCGGCGATGGCATCCAGGATCGGCTGACAATCGTCCTCATATTCGCCTCCCCATCCGCCGATAATAAGCTCCTCCAGATCAGAGAATTCCGGATCCGCCAGAATATCCTCCGCCATGGTCCCTGCATTTTTACCGCTTTCGTACTCGTCATAATCGTAAGAATATGTTTTGCTTTTTCCCATTTTGCTGTTTGCTGAGGTGCCAGATTCCACCGCAGCTTACCTCCTTCTTTATTAGTTATCATTATACAAAAAGACAGACAGATGTTCAAGATAATCCTGAGTTCCCGATTATTTTTTACTCTACAATCATTTTTATAGCTACAAGCAGAATCATGAAAACCGCATAAAATCAGCAAAAAGATGACATTTGCATAGATACC
>CAMWWF010000050.1 GCA_947177885.1 uncultured Lachnospiraceae bacterium | reverse complement strand
GTAGTATGTGTTTTTTTACATTTTTCATGCCATCTGTGTTATACTTTTCGCTAAGGAATTCTTTCCCTGTGAAGCAAGATCAGAACCAGAGCATTTTTCAAACACATTCTGAGAACAAAGCCCTCTGTGGCATTTCAAAGTCCCACAGATGCGGGCCGGATCATCACCCGCAGGAAAAATATGGCAGGCTGCCATAAACGGCAGACATACAGGAGGATATCATGAGCGCATATTTATTTGTACATTTCAAAGAAAAAAGAACCCCCGACGGAGAACAGGTGTACTTTGGCATCAGCCGGGACTGCTTCCACTGGAAAACCGTAAACGACGGCAATCCCGTTCTGTGGAGTTATGAGGGAGACAAGGCATCTTCTACAGCCGGACGAAGGACTTTGAAACCTTCTCGGAACCGCAGCTGCTCTATCGCAGGGAAAAAGGCGGCACTGTGATCGATTCCGCCATGTATGAGGAGAACGGCGTATACTACTGCTTTTTAAAGCGCGAGGGCAATCCTGCCCATGTGATCCTGCTGAGATCCGATCACGCCACAGGGCCCTTTACCAGAGTGGAGAGCTTTGACAGATGTATGGAAGAACTGGAACAGGGAAAATACAAGGCACCCACTGCCTTCGTCACTGCTGACGGCAGGTGGTGCCTGATGCCGGATTTCTATGGGTGCGGCGCGGAAGGTCAGGGATATGTGCCTTTTCTGGCGGACAGCTTAAAGAGCGGCGTCTTCGTGCGCTCCGACGATTCCTTCTCCTTCCCTTACGGGTTTAAGCATGGAACCGTACTTTCCATCACCGATGAAGAATATGAGCGCTTAAAGGACTTCCGCAAGTCCCCTGACCAGCGCTGATCAGAAGAAGGTTCCCTGTGGCACACCGGGGACGGCACGCGTGATCTGCCGCTTACTCCTCTTTGCCCCCTTCATCGGACAGGGATACCGCAGAGCCTGTTTCTGCGGACCCTGATTTCGCACCGGGTCCCTTTCTCTGACCGTTTTTTTTCTGCAATACCATAGCCAGGGCGAAAAGCAGGACGCTGACTGCGGTCACTGCGATCCCTGCTCCCCGTCCCTGGGGTACATAATACATATCTATGTCATATTCCCCCGGCTCCAGGTCAAAGGCGACCAGACACCCCCCGAAAGGCACAGCCTCCGCCTTCTCCCCGTTCACACGGATTCTCCAGCCTGCCTCCAGCGGAACCGACAGGATCAGCCTTCCCGCCTCTTCCATGGCGATCCGCCCGCGAATACGGTCACTGGTATATTCCACCTGCTCCAGATGTTGTTCGGATAATACTCCCAGTGTTTCCGCAAGCACCGATTCATCCATGTGGTATACGGCAAGATTGATAGCCGGTGTCGCATCATCCTCATCACTGTTCGTCAGTGTCACCTTTCTGCCCTGATCCAGATACCCCAGATAAAGAATGGAACCCATTTTCAGATCCTTATAATCCGCCGTGTCCGTTGCCACACCGACCGCAGTTACCCTGGAGGTACCGGACGCCATCACTATGGCATAATAAATTCCCGGCCGCTCCGCGGTAAAAACCACATCTCCGTCCGCTTTGCTGATATCCGTCTCTTCAAACAGCTTTCCCTCAATCCCCAGCTTCCGCACCATCTGGTTCTGCAGGGCGATCCCGTTATTCGCATAACCCTCCGGAAGGTCAAATCCGGAAGGCGCCACGTAACCAAAGGGCAGCGTCTGCACCGCCCTATACAGATAAACGCCGCCGCTCTGTCCCGCCGGCTCATAGAGACTGTTCTCATACCTGTCCGAATCCCCGAACATATAATTTACATTGAACAGCGCCGACACCAGAGCCGTGGCACCGTCATGATCATAGAACACTTTACTGTGGCGCATTCCCAGCCTTTTGTACAGATCCATGACCTGAGAGTTCATTGTGGAGGAAAAGAGACTTGCCGTGGGATAACCCGCCAGTGTTCCGTCATTTTTCGTCCTCCGGGCAAACTTCTCCACACGCCAGAAGCCCTCCTCCTGCTCTCCTGCCCACTCATACAGCGCCTTATAGTCCTCCTGCTGCCCCAGATAATCGGAACGGCTGACTGTTCCCAGGCTGGTGTTGAACGTATTGATGCTGTTCTCCACCGTCACTGTCACAAGGGATACCACCAGCAGGGCCACCATCACCCGTCCGCTCCTCCTTGTCCGGTACAGGTACAAGAGTACCGCATAAATACTGACAAATACCAGTGTCAACAGCTTCACTCCCAGCGCAAAGTCCTCATGCTCCACAAATTTCTCACAGAACAGAAAAAAGGCAGCTGCCGCCAGATACCCGTACAGGATCTGCTGCTCCTCCGTCTCCCTGATATGAAGGAACACATCATAGCAGGCCGTAAGCACCAGAAAAATATAAAGAAAGGACTGCCGCCCGGGAAGGGAATCCGGATAATTCATCCCGTGCCACATAAAATCCAGAATATTCGTGCCGAAGCTGATCAGCAGAAATCCCATCAGCGCCAGACGGCAGAAACGCTCCCTGATGGAAATCCGCTTATTTAACGCATACATGGGAAGCAGCATCAGCACCGCGCTGCCGCAGTAAATATTGGGCCAGTGATCCAGTCCTCTCTCCGAGCTCACACAGACGCAATGCCTTGCCAGTATATCCAGCACGGAGAAATAGCTTTCCGCCTTTTCCGGGAAATCCATATCTCCAAAATCCGTCTGCAGGATCGCACATACCTCCGGAATCAGAAGAACCGCCGCCATGCCTCCTGCCAGCAGGGAAAAGAACACAAAGTACCTCATGCCCCGCAGCAGATGCCTGCCATGCTCCGTCACCAGAAGCATCCCAAAATACAGTACCAGGAAAATGCAGATCATAATGGAAATATAATAATTGGTAAAGATGGACAGCCCCAGCGTCACGCAGTAAAGCCCGCACTTCCCCTCCTTTACCAGTCTCTCCAGCCCCAGAATAATCAGCGGCAGGAGCACCACGCAGTCAACCCACATGATATTATAATTATATGCCGACATAAATCCCGACAAGGCATAAAAGCAGGCAAAAAGGGCCGTCACCGGACTCTTTGACGAAAAATGCTTCTGCAGGTAGTAACAGCAGCTCCACCCCGCCAGTCCGATCTTGACCACCACCAGATAGCTGATAAACTCTATCAGATAATCCTCCGGTACAAGCAATGCGAGCACATGAAAGGGACTTGCCAGATAATACACAAAAAGCGCCAGAAAATTGGACCCGATCCCCACATGGTAGGAAAAACTCAGAGATTCCCCGCCTCTGACCTTGCGCAACAGCTCACTGAAAAAAGGCATATACTGATGATACAGATCCCCCGACAGAAAACTTCTGTCCCCAAAGGGATAAATCCATTTGATGCCAAACAATGTCAGCATGATAATAAAGGGAATCAGAAATGCCAGCGCCTGTATCTGCCGCTCACTGTACCCCTTGATGCGATCCCGATGGTATTTCGGATCACATATTTTCTCATTCTCTCCGCTATGCCGCTTATACGCCAAACCTGTCTTTATCATAATTTATGGTCCCTTTTCCTTCTGTCCTTATATATTCCTGTCAGTCCGACACCATATTTTACCAGATTTATCCGTATAGATAAAGCCCCTACAGAAAATTCCCGTAACTACACGAAACCGTTTCGTCACTGCTTTGGTGCCATGGGCGTTTCCACACATTTTGCACAATGGTCGTGAGACGGCTGTATATGAAAACAGCATCCCGGGATCTCCCTTGCGGCAGATTTTCCGTTGTAGTATAATCGTTTCGGCAGCATATATTAACAAGAAGGGGATGCCTGTTGCATGAGGGTTTCCTGTGAAAGCTGCATGAAATGCAATCGGATGCATGGAGGTTTCGTATGAAGATCGCAATTGTCGGCAGAGCTGCCGATACCGGAAATTATGTGAAATATG
The DNA here is from genome assembly GCA_947177885.1 of uncultured Lachnospiraceae bacterium. The sequence goes on along the minus strand of CAMWWF010000050.1, from coordinate 8,465 downwards.
TGTTATCCGCCTCCGCAGAGCCGGTCTCCACCTTAAGCATGGGGGAGGTCGCCCGGTGCGACGGACTGATTCTTCCCGGCGGCGGAGATATCACCCCCGCTTTCTTCGGGGAAAAGAACAACGGCTCCCGTAATATAGATACCGAGCTGGATATCCTGCAGCTTCAGGCACTGGAGCTTGCCATGCGCAAGTCCATGCCTGTTCTGGGAATCTGCAAGGGAATGCAGATCATCAATGTAGGTCTGGGAGGTACCCTTGTTCAGGACCTGCCCTCTGCCTCCTGCGCCATCCACCGCTATGAGGACGGTGACAAGTATCACGCTTCCGTCATCCAAAAGGATTCCTGTCTCCATACCCTGTATGGGGAGCTCTCCATCATCAACAGCGCCCACCATCAGGCCGTCAGGGAGCTGGGTGACGGCCTGCGCGCCATACAATGGTGCCCGGAGGATCAGTGTGTGGAAGCGCTGGTCCACGAGACACTTCCCCTGATCGGCGTCCAATGGCATCCCGAGCGGATCCGGGAGACGAGAGCTACGCTCTCCGGCGGTCCCCTTCTGTCTTACTTTGTATCTTTAATTTCTGCTTCAGCTGCGCCGTGCTGTTAGAAACATTCTGCCGCATTCTCGCACCTGCGATGTCAAACAGCGACTTGATCACTTCTTTCAGGATACTGGCGGTCTGGTCGTCCACCTCCTTCAGCGCCGCCACGATCCCGTTCATACTCTTTCTCCACTCCGCCGTAAACTGGATCAGATCCTCCGCCTGAGATGCATTGATGACCTGGAACAGTGTATCCACAAAAACCCGGAGCTGCTCTTCATCCAGCGACAGTATCCACTCGTTCAGCGTGTTATCCATCTGCTTACGGCTCTCGTAAATGTCCTTTACCTCCACCAGCTTTCCGTCCTTCACCAGCCAGGTATAGGGATTATGCTGCAGCAGTCCGAAGGTTTTGCTCTCCACCACTTTAAAACGCATATCCGACTCAAACAACATTCCCACCAGAGAAGAATGAGGCAGGATCTTTTCCACTCTTCTGGCGATCATAGAATAGTCGCTGTCCCTGAGCACTTCCGGCCTGAATCCCGGCCCGTCCATACTGTAGATCCGGATGATCCGGTCCTGAATCTCAGGTCTGCAGTGCATGGCACTGTATACCGCCAGATTTCCGCCCTTGGAATGCCCACCCACATAGAATGGCCTGTGCAGCCGGGCGCCTACCGCATTGAGATATTTCACACTGTACGCCTGCCCCGGTACGGGATTCAGAAACGCCATGTTAAAATCTTCCTTCCAGCCCACAATGGTCTCATCCGTTCCCCGGAATGCCACATAGATGGTCCCGTCATCCAGAAGCAGGGTGACCGCCGAGAACTGCGTTTCCCATTCTTTCTCGATCACATTGACATAGCAGTTGATTTTCATATTCCGATAACGCTTTCCCGCCAGCATTGCCGTGACCAGCTTCCGGTTCGACTTCTCATAGCGCTCGTCGGCATACAGCTTTTCATAATCGGGATGCTCCTCCAGATCCTTCACCCTGACGGAAGGCAGATTTTCCTCCACTCCCGGCACAATACCGTCAAACTTCAGATAGGCGAATTGGCACAGCACCAGACTGTCCACCTCATTCATGGGAACCTCCCGGAAAGAGGTATTTCCATATTCCTTTAAATAATCGATTATCGTTCCGATCATATTTTCCCACCTTTCTTCCAAAACACATTACAAATTCTGATTTCTTCGCCTGATCCCCGTTACCATTCACACGTCGCCGCGAGATGTTTTCACAAGCTTTTTGCCGCTTCTGTGCATCAGTAACCGATCGTAACAATTCAGACAGATTACCGAACTGTTACACAATTTCAACAGTTACTTGTATTTTTGCTCAAAATATGGTATTTATATAATAGAGTCAAAGAACGGATTCTATCATCTAAATTCTATTATGTATATTACTATAAAATAATATTTACGGCAAACATAAGCGGAGGACAGTGTGAAAACTTTTTTCACACACAAATTTGTACCTGCGGCTCAAATTTGCGGAAAGGCAGGGTATAAATATGTCAAAACACAGAAATTCCGGTAAAAAGAAAGTATTCGGCATACGGAAAAAACTGTTGATCATTGTGGTTCCGCTGTTTGTTATTGCTTTTGCGGTGACTGCCATACTGATCTTTTACACCAGCAGAAAAACCATACTTTCCAATGCAAAATACACTCTGTCCATGGAATCGGAATCCAATGCCAAGACCGTTACCATCAGCGTTATGGTAGCCGCCGGTCTGGGCGATATCCGGGACGCATACCGACAGGCCACAGACATCCCCATGGCCATGGAACATATCTATAATTCCGTACAGGAAATCTCCGTTATGAACAGCGGTTATGCCTTTTTGGCGGATACCCGCGATTTTTCCATTATAGCCCACAAAGACACCACTCTGAACGGCACTCTGCTCACCGACTGTCCCGAGGGAAGTTTCCTCCGGACCGTGGCGGCACAATTGGAGGCAGACAGCACGGAACTCTTCTTTGCGGAGGACAACGGTGAGACTTATTATGTTATCGCTTCCCCCATCAAGAGAACACCCTGGGTGGTGGTATCCTGTGTTTCTGAGGATTACATATTGTCTGACATCAATAAACTGACCTATATTATCGTCGGCGTGTTCGCAGTTATTCTGCTTCTGGTCATCACAGTAGTCAGTATAGTGCTGCGAAACACCTTAAAGCCCATCGGTACCCTGACTACCGCTCTGACCACCATCACCGACGGCGATTTCTCCGTTACCATACCGGAAAAGGGCAATGACGAGATCACTGTTATGAGCCGCTCTCTGAACGGTTTCGTGGAGATCATGCGGGAGATCATCACGGACATCCGTGACATCTCCAATCAACTCGGTGAACTGAGCGGTTCCAGCAGACAGATCTCCGGCGCATTGAGCGAAGGCGCGGAAGGACAGGCGGAATCCATGGGAGATGTGAAAATAACCCTGGATCAGATAGCCAACGGCATCCAGGAACTGGCGCTTCATGCCACCACGCTCTCCGATGTGGTCAACCAGACCAATGAAAGAGGAAAAAATGCCAAGGTTAACATGCAGTTCACTGTGGATGTGGCCTCCAGAGGACGCCGCGATATGGAAACCGTCAATCAGACAATGGATTCCATTGTCCGGTCCATGAAGCAACTGTCAGAGATTGTGGATGAGGTGGGCAGCTCCACCAGACAGATCAATTCCATGGTGGAGATCATCAGCGATATCTCCGATCAGACCGAACTGTTGTCCCTGAATGCCGCCATTGAGGCGGCCTGTGCCGGTGAGTCAGGCAGGGGATTCGCCGTGGTGGCTGATGAGATCCGAAAGCTGGCTGACATCAGTTCCAACTCTGCCTCCAGGATTTCCGAGATCATTATGCAGGTAAATACGCAGGTATCCTACATGATAGACCAGACCGAACAAAGTGTTGCGCATATTAAGGCCAACTCCGGAAAGATCACCGCATCCTGTGATATTTTCGAAAATATTTATCGGAATGTCACCGAGACGGACCGGATGCTGAGCGAAATCGTGGCGGAGATCGCCAATGTGGATGACGTGGCCACCAACATTGCGGCGCTATCCCAGGAACAATCCGCAAGCACGGAAGAAATCCTTGCTTCCACGGAACTTCTGGCAGAGTCCTCACTACAGTTCTCCACCGACAGCAAGGAGATGGCGCGGGGAGCCGACAGTGTCTCCGATGCCGCTTTTGCGTTGGCTGAGCATATGAGGAAATTCAAGATATAAATCTGTGCGTAACTGTGTCTTTTGAAGGAATGCACATAAGAAAAATTTTGATTTTGCTCATTCGGGAGTGGAAAAAATATGGGATGCATAACAACAGTTATACATCCCGTTTCTTTATCTGTTTCTTTATCTGTTTTTCTCCATGTCCGATGAGTGGCCTTCTCAGCGATCCTCCATGGAAATATATCCTTTCTCCTCCATAACACTCTTGTAAGCGGGACGGATGATCTTATCCATATTGATCAGCTCTTCTATCCTGTGAGCGCTCCATCCCACGATCCTCGCAATGGCGAAAATGGGAGTGTACATCTCCAGGGGAATCTCCAGCATACTGTACACAAATCCGCTGTAAAAGTCCACATTGGCACTGACACCCTTATAGATCCGCGCTTTCTCGGAAATCACTTCCGGTGCGATCCGCTCGATCATGGAATACAGTGCGAAATCCTTCTCCCTGCCCTTGGCGGTGGCAAGCTGCTCCACAAAGCCCTTGAACACCTGCGCTCTGGGATCGGAAAGGGAATATACCGCATGGCCCATGCCATAGATCAGACCCTTGCGGTCGAAAGCCTCTTTGTTCAGAATCTTTTTCAGATATGCCCGCACCGCATCTTCGTCCGCCCAGTCGGAGACATTCGCCTCCAGATCACGCATCATCTCCACTACCTTGATATTGGCGCCGCCATGCTTGGGACCCTTCAGGGAGGAAAGCGCAGCCGCAATGACAGAATAAGTATCGGAACCGGAGGAGGTAACCACACGGGTGGTAAAGGTAGAGTTATTACCACCGCCATGCTCCATATGTAATACCAATGCGATATCCAGCACTCTGGCCTCCAGCTCTGTGTATTTCTTATCGGGCCGGAGCATCATCAGCAGGTTTTCTGCTGCGGAAAGCTTTTTGGAGGGACGGTGGATATACATACTCTCATCATTCTCATAATGATTATAGGCATGATAGCCGTACACCGCCAACATGGGAAATACACCGATCAGTGAAAGGCACTGCCTGAGCACATTTTCAATGCTGGTATCATTGCTGTGCTTGTCGTAGGATGCCAGTGTCAGCACACTTCTGGTCAGTGAATTCATAATATCGCTGCTGGGCGCTTTCATGATGACGTCTCTGGTAAAATTAGTGGGCAATGTCCTGTTTGCCGCCAGAATATCTCTAAAATGCTTCAGCTCGCTCTCGCTGGGCAATTTGCCGAACAGGAGCAGATAGGCGATCTCCTCAAATCCGAATCTCTTTCTCCGGAAGCCGTTGACCAGCTCGATACAGTCATATCCCCTGTACCACAGCTTACCCTCACAGGGAGTCTTCACACCATCCACCATCTTAAAGGAATCGATCCGCGATATATGGGTCAGACCTGTGACAACGCCGTTTCCGTTCTTATCACGAAGTCCTCTCTGTACCTCATATTTCTCGAACATTTCCGGTTCCAGCCGATCCGCCTCGCGGCACAATTCCGCATAATTTATCAATTGTTCCTCATTTTTCTTCATATAATTCCTCCTTTTCCGATATCTTTTCTTCTTCCGTATACTGCCGTTCTCAGCCACGGAACTGACAATTGTCACTGTCACTCCGCGCCGTATTACGCGATACTTCCGACGTAACTGCGCCAGTACACCACTTCCTCGCCTCGATTCTGCTTCTCTTCGTCCGTATTGCGGACTTTCCCATAATCATCCGGTCCCGTCAAACGCGTTTGCTTTTCGAAAATCTTCCCTGCAGCTGCCTTTGCGGCAGGAATTACGAAAAGCCGGTACATCGAAAGCCGACGGCAAACCGGATGATCACATTTTTAATACATACACCTATGATATCGGTAATGGAAGAAAATGTCAAATTAGAAATATATAAATTTTTTATAGTTACTTTATTTCGTTAACTCGTCAAAGCGCAAAGTGACTTTAAACAGATCTCCGTCCGTCACGATCTCCATCTGACCGTTCATCAGATCCATCAAACTCTTCGCAATGGATAGTCCCAGTCAGTTTCCATCCATATGTCTTGACTTGTCGCCCCTGACAAACCGCTCCTGGAGTTCATCCGGTGTTATGTTCAGCGCATATTTGGACATATTGCGAAATATGATGCTCACTTTTCTTTCCGCCGCTTCCACATTCAGGTATACACGGGAGTCCTCTCTGGCATACTTGCAGATATTGTTCAGCAGATTGTCAAAAACCCGCCAGAGATGCCTTCCGTCCGCCATGATATTGATCTCCTGTTCCGGCTGAATGACGATCAACTCCAGCTGTTTTTCCTCCATCCGCTGCTGATACTCTCCTATCGCCTGAGACAGGATCACGCTCACCTCACAGGGCTGAAAGTTCACTTCCAGATTTCCGGTGGTAGCCTTGGAAGCTTCCAACAGATCCTCCAACAGCTTCTTCATACGGCCGGACTGCCTCACCAGCACTTCGGAATACTCTCTGATCTTTTCATTTTCCGTGGTTTCCTCCGCGATCAGATTGGCGTAATTGATAATGGAGGTCAATGGCGTCTTGATGTCATGGGACACATTCGTGATCAGCTCCGTCTTCAAATGCTCGCTCTTCATGCGCTCCGCCACCGCTCTGGAAATCCCCTGTCCGATATTGTTCAGATTCTCGCCGCACTCTTTAAAGTCACCAAACATATGGGAAGTATCCACTATCTCCTCCTGCCGGCCTTCGGCAAGCGCCCGGCTGCCGTTCAGCAGCCTTTTGCACATCATGGCAAAATATACTATGACCGGGAACAGAATAATCTTTTCCATCATCCATACCACTATCCCCTCTGCTTCCGCTCCGAAGAGAACCGCCACCAGAAATTCCAGGATACTGAGGCCGACAAAACAGAGCAGCGTGCCCGGAATCGAAGGTATTTCCCGTAAAACTGCACAGATTCCCCTCCAGAACAGCCGTATGATCCGTCCCAGAAGTCTCAGCACATAATAAACAATGGTATTCTTCCACCAGCTTCCCAGTTTCATGCGGACCGCCAGTTCCCTCAGATAGAAAGTACACCAGAGCACCTCCGCGGATATCGCCACGGAAATAGCTGCCGCTTCGATCATGCCGAAATTATAATCAAAAGTATTTGCTATTATGAGCAGCAGGAAAAAGGCCACTATTCCGTAAAACGTCGAATACAGATCCAGCGGGATGCCGGAAAATACGCTGGGCTGTATACCTTCCATACCATTTCGATGCCCGGCGCTGCACATCAGGAACAGGAAACTGTTCAGTCCTATAAAGATACTGATCCCCAGTATCCACAATGCGGTAAATCTCAAATTATATAGGATCAGACATTCGTTAAAAATCTCCGCATACCGGTCTCTCTCCGGAAAATCCGTGTTAAAATATACCCGGAACACATAATCCGTCCCGCTATGGAGCCTGTAATAGTTGATAACATTGTTTCCCGTCAGAGACTCAGCGGAAAACTGCAGATAAATGTCCTCTGTCAGACCAATATCATATGTGTCGCTATAAGTAGTCCAGATCAAAACAGGATTATCTGTGGCGCTTCCGTTATCTTTCCGCAGATCTCCCTGCAACAGGGCAATATCAATATTCTTTCCTTCGCATACCTCTCTCGCATGCCCCAGTTCCCCTGATGCGATATAATCACGCACCAGATACACGTCATGAAGCCATTCGCCGCTGCACTCATAAAGGAAGACTTCTCTGATATTGCTGTCATAATAGTTATTCAATACCAGATATGTCACGCCAAAACCGCTGACAACCGCACTGGCCGTACTCAACACCAACAGGAAAAACGCTGCGACTTTTGCCGCAAAGGAGCCTGTCAGCTTTCTTTTTCTCTTTGTATTTTCCGTATTTCTCTTATTCCTCATGTTCCTTTTACGCTCTCCGTCTCTTCTTCTCTCCGTTTTCTCCTGATCGGTGGTGTCTGCTGCTTTTTCTTCGTTGTTCCCACCCGCTGAACATCCCGTCAGTTCTGTACCTGATGTGTCCTCTGTGTTCTGTATATCCTCTGCCGTCTCTGTGTATTCTGACTTTTCTGTGCTTTCTGACCTCTCTGTGCCTTCCAGCCTCTTTGCGCTTTCTGATTTCTCTACACTTTCTGACTTCTCTGCGCTCTTTGACTTTTCTGTGTACTCTGACCTCTCTGACTTCTCTGCTCCCTTTACCTTTTCTGTGTACTCTAACTTCTCTGCGCTTCTTACCTTTTCTGTGTACTCTGATTTTCCTGTATTCTCTCTGCTTTCCACATCATCCATATTTCCCGCACTATCCGTTTTCCCCACAGGAATCACCTTCCCTTCTCTATCTTATACCCCTGCCCCCATACCACCTTTAAATATCTGGGCTCCGCAGGATTGATCTCCAGTTTCTCCCTGAGATGCCTGATATGTACTGCCACTGTGTTCTCACTGCCGTAGGGCAGGTCATTCCAGATCTTCTGGTATATCGTTCTGGGAGAGAAGACCTGCCCCGGATGCTGCATCAGAAGCTTTAAAATATCATACTCTGTAGGAGTCAGGGCAACCTCATCTCCATCCAGCAGTACCCGCTTCTCCTTATCATCCATCTCGATGGCTCCGCACTTTAAGACATCCGTCTGCCGGTTTCCCGCTCCCAGCTGCATATAGCGGCGGAGCTGGGATTTCACCCTGGCAGATACCTCTATGGGAT
>CAMWWF010000049.1 GCA_947177885.1 uncultured Lachnospiraceae bacterium | reverse complement strand
GTACAAACATATCCCTGATCTCATAATATTCTTCCATGGAGAGCATTTCCTTCTTCCAGGAGATATATGCAGCCGCCACGCACCCCAGAGCCACACACTCTCCGTGGTACAGCTCAAAATTCTTATACTTTTCGATGGCATGGCCGATGGTATGGCCCAGATTTAAAAGAGCCCTGTCACCCTGCTCCGTGGGATCTTTTTCCACCACAAGCTTCTTTATGCCGCAGCTGCGCCGCAGCATTTCCTGCAGCACATTCAGATCCCGCTCACAGATCTCATACATATTTTCAATCAGCCATTCGTAAAATATGCTGTCCCTGATCAGGGCGCTCTTCATGATCTCCGCAAATCCGGAAAAGAACTGCCTTTCCTCCAGTGTGGCCAACACAGCCGGATTCATATACACCAGGCGGGGCATCTTGAAGGCACCCACCATATTCTTATAGCCGTCAAAATCAACCCCCGTCTTGCCGCCGATGCTGCTGTCCGCCTGGGAAAGCAGGGTGGTAGGCACCTGCACGAAATCAATGCCTCTCAAATAGGTGGCCGCCGCATATCCCGTAAGATCACCTACGACACCGCCGCCCAGCGCGATCAGCATGTCCCTGCGATCAAAGCCCTCCTCTATCAGAAACCGGTATACATCCTTTACCGTGTCCAGAGTCTTATTTTCCTCACCGTTGGGAAAGACATATTTGACAGCCTTCAAACATTTGCCATCCAGCAGGCCGAGAACAGTCGCCCCATACAGCTCATCCACCCTGGAATCTGTGACGATGCAAAGTTTCCTGTTATCACATTCCAGCGCCTGCAGTTCTCCCCACAGTTCATCAAAAGACTGGGTAAACACGATATCATAGCAGGGCTTTCTGTTATAAAGTACCGGTAATCTCTCTGACATATTGATCCTCTTTCGAAATCTGTTATTCTAAATTCGGTTATCATGCCCCGGCATTCCTCTGCCGAGATCAAAATCTGCAGCCCGCCGCGCCCCGAACCGGCCGCCGCCCTGCTGCGCCTCTTCAATTGTATCCTGCATAGCAACATGCTCTGATTCCCGATGCCACCGCATCGTCTTCCTCAAACGCCTTGTACAAGGCAATTCCGGACTTCGTAAAAAAGTGTATCCATTGGAATCATGAAAAACTAATTGTTCAGCGGCATTTCAAAAGATCCGAAGATATCCTGAAAATCGCCGGAAATATCCACGCTGGCAGGTGTGATGATGAAAATATAGTGGGAAATCTTCTGCAGATTACCACTGATCGCAAAGCAGGAACCGCTGGTAAAGTCAATGATCCTCTGTGCGATATCCACATCCAGCCCCTCCAGATTCAGTACTACGGTACGGTTTGCAAGCAAGGTCTCCGTAATCTCGCGGGCATCCTCCACGGAAGTAGGCTTGATCACACAGACTTCCATGCCGGTACCGTTGTTCATACGCCTTGAGGTAGGCTTGTTGATGGGAGTGATCTTATTTCCCGACACAGGCTTTTTGGCGGGGACGACATCATCATAAACATCGGCATCCTTTGCCCTGGAGGAACTCAGCTTTTTCGGTACAGGCTCAATGTCTTCCTCGTCGTCCAGATACTCGTCATCATAGTACTCGTCGTCCTCCTCACCGTTCAGCTTCATATAATTTAAGAACTTGTCCATTACACTCATTCAATTACCACGCCTTTCACATAATCCCGTTCTCCGAAGATACCGGTGCCTATCCTCACATAAGTGGCGCCTTCTTCCACAGCCACGGAATAGTCTCCTGTCATACCCATCGACAGTATATCCATATTAACATTATCAATGTTTTTACTTTCTATGTCAACAGACAATTGTTTCAGTCTTCTAAAATATTGTCGATTATCTTCTGCATTTTCAACAAAAGGGGCAATGGTCATCAGGCCGCAGATATGAATTCCCGGCAGCCTTGAGACACGGCTTACAAGGTCTGTGGTCTCCTCCGGTGCAACCCCGAATTTGCTCTCCTCCTCTGCCATATTGACTTCCAGCAGGATATTGACGGATGTATTCTGCTTCAGAGCCTCTTTGCTGATCTCTTCGGCAAGCCGCAGGGAATCCACGCTGTGGATCAGGTAAACCTTTCCCACAATGTACTTTACCTTATTGCGCTGCAGGTGTCCTATCATATGCCACCGCACGTCCCCGGGCATCTCAGGGATCTTCTCCACAAGCTCCTGAACCTTATTTTCGCCGAAATCCCTGGCACCCGCCTCATACGCTTCCTTCAGCATGGACAGGGGTTTTGTCTTACTGACGGAAATGAGAGTCACCTCTCCCCCGTCTCGTCCGGCCCTGTCACAGGCCTCCTTTATCTTCAGTTGTACCTGTTCCAAATTGTCACGAATCATTCACAAGCCTCCTGTTCCATTACGCAAACGGCAATCATTCCGTTTCATAACCATTCCCCGCCTTGCACGGAAATCTATTCTGCGTCCTGTGCAAAGCCGCTCCCCCACAGTTCTCAAATGCTCGTGGAAAGAACATTGAGCTTCTGTTCTGAAATGTTATCCTACTGATTAATGAACTGATCATCGCTGACAGAAGCTGCATCCAGTACAATATAATCATATACACTCAGACCGTACTTCGTATTGGGCTTTACTATGGCATATTCGTCATTCTTGTATAGAATGCTGATCTGCTTGAAATCGGCATAGCCCTTATTCATATTGTAAACGCCGATCAATGTGGCACGCTTGCTGACGGTATAGGATTCCTGCCCGTCCAGCTTATACAGAATATCACCCACATCAAGGATCGAACTGTCCACATAGTATTCCTTATTCTCTTCGTCAAAATTATAGACGTCTATCTCCAGAACCTCACTGGAGATAGTGCCATCCTCCAGATAGCACTGGCGCATAATGCTCTCACCGCCGCTGTTGCCCCCGGGGATCACATATTCTTCCGGAATCAGGAAAAATTCCTTCTGCACAATGGAGGACACCGGTATTTTTAATCCTGTCTCATCCTCTACGATCAGCTCCACGTCCAGAAAACGATCTGATATAAAGCTTACCATGGAATTGTTAAAGTCCAACTGCAGGTAGGTATTACCGTCTGTATTGGTGAGAAGGCTTACTTTCCCCCAGGATTCGTATTGGTTTTTCAGGAAACGTACCTTAATATAGTCTTCTTCCACAAGCTCAGCCCCTCTGTCCGCCTCAATGGGAATCACGAGGGACCAGTTTTCGCTGGTGGAGAGCTTATATGCCGGATCGCCCGCCGCCATCAGGGAATTGCCGATGAACTGTGTCTTTTCGTAATTTTTTTCCTCCAGAAGAGCTGCTGTCACATCCTGAGGCGTCAGCTCTTCCAGTCCGTCGATCCAATATGCCACGATCCCGGATAAAGGCGCATTGGAATAATTGATGATATTTCCACCTGTAGTACCGTTCAGATTGCTGACACTTTGCAGCATACTTACATTTGCCAGCTTTAGCACCGTGTTCTTCAGGGAGTATTTAAAGTCATACGTTTTATCAAAATTACTGCTGTCGAAGCCGTGTGCAAAGTTCACAAGCTCGCTTCTGAATTCGGCAAGTTCCCGTTCGCTTAAGGAATTCTCGCCCATATTCATGCTTTCCAGCTCTTCGTTCAGCCGGCCTGTTTCGTCTACCACATATACCAAATCGTTTTTTGCCACACGCTCGCCCTCCCGGGCATAATAATTTACATACCCGGCGGAGGTGGTATAGACAATGCTCTCCTTCCGGATCGCAACGCCATGATAGATATTGTTTGTGGCAAGAGAACCTTCCTGAACCTCGTAGCGCACTATGTAGCTTGTCTGAAAGTACATAACGACACAGACAACAACATAGACAAAGATCACCGCAAAAATGATCATACCGATATTCAGATTCAGGGGTTTGCGGTATTTTTTGATCTTTGTTGTTCTGTTTTCCGACTCGTCCGCTGTTTTTTTCACCGGTCTGCCTGATGGCCTGCCGCCCGGTTTGTCTGCCGGTCTGTCCGATGACCTGCCGCCCGATTTTTTCGCCGGTCTGTCTGATGGTCTTACGGCCGATCTGTCTGCCTGTCTGTTGGCTGATCGGTTTGACGGCCTGCTGCCCGGTTTGTTCGTCGGTCTGTTGGCTGATCGGTTTGACGGCCTGCTGCCCGGTTTGTCTGATGGTCTGTTCGCCGGCCTGCCGGTCGGCGATGTCCTGTTTACTGCTCTCTTTGCCACAAAAACTGCCTCCAAAACAAAGCCCCGGCTGTTGTCCGAGGCTTTATAACGCTAACACTTATAAAACTATAGAATATTTAAACTGTCCAGACCGGACATTCGCTGCCGCTTACAGGGAAATAATAACTTTATCCTTTAATGCTGCAGGAAGTTCGTCCTCATCCTTGGAAATGCTGAGAATGAAAGTAACATCAAAAATCTTGCTGAGCTTTTCCAGCTTTTCTACCGTAGCGGTGATGTCCTGATCTTCCAGATGGGAAATCTTCAAAAAGCTGTCAAAATACATCTGCTGCAGATCATGATCCTGAGAAAGGATACCGCATACAAATCCTACAAATTCACTGCTGTTATCAATGGCGCACTGAGATACATCAATAAGACGTACCTTATTGTTTAGCTCGAACATATGTTTGGTACTCTTGTCCAAATATACGATATTACCGGAAATCTCCTTGATCTCGCTGTTTACCTTATCTAATAACTGCTTTGTCTTACCTTTACCCTTTTTACCTACAATCAGCTGAACCATTGGAATACCCTCCTATAGTAATTTTAGTATTACTGCTCGTATTTTTATTATAGTTTATAATGACGCAAAAAACAACTACTATTTATTAATCTCGTCCAACAGGTCTGTCATTTCCCTGTACAGAGTCTCCGTTTCATCCGATCCCAATATGACGGAAATATACGGCGCTCCTCCGGAATCCCTGGATAACAGCATGAGACAATGACCTGCCGCTTTTGTAGTACCTGTCTTACCCCCGATGACATTAACATTTGCCGGTGACTGATAATCGCCTCTTATGAACAGGTTGGTAGTGGTCTTATCAAAAGTCTTTTCCTTACCGTCCTTGTCATAATAGGTGGTCTGATAGGATGACATCTGTATGATCTCGTTAAAGGATTCATATTTGACCGCTTCATTAAAGATCAGATACAGATCATATGCCGTAGTGTAATGCTCCGGATCCGTCAGACCGTTGGGATTGGCGAAATGGGTGTTGGTAGCACCCAGCCGTCTGGCCTCCTGATTCATCATTTCCACAAAATTTTCCACTGTACCGCCGATATTTTCCGCGATGAGCATGGCCGCATCGTTGGCTGAATAGACAAGCAGGATCCGAAGCGCCTGATCAAGCGTCATGGAATCACCGCTTTTCAGCCCGCAGAGCTGGGCTCCCGCTTCCGTAATATTGACGGACGGGGTCGCGGTAAGCACCTGGTCCAGACTGCCGTTCTGCAATGCCACAAGAGCCGTCATCACCTTCGTCAGGCTGGCCGGATACAGAATTTCATGGGCGCTTTTGGAATACAGGATCTTCTGATCATTCAGACGGAACAGGATTGCCGCACTGGCCTGTGACATATCCACGCTTTCGTCATCCGTCACATCCTCCGTCACCACACACAGATTGGAAGCGAAAGGTTCCGCCACATTTCTGTTCTGTGCGGATATCACATTGAAACTGCTGATCCGGGAATCCGCGTCATATGCCAGCTCATAGGACAGATTGCCGCATCCCGTCAGCAAAAGCACACAGACACACATCAGACACAGGATCGTTCCGGTATTTTTTCTATCTGTACATTTCACGCCACTCTAAATCTCCTCTGTCAAGGGACTTTATCAACAGTTCCGCGCTGGCAAGATTTGTAGCCAGCGGTATATTATACATATCGCACAATTTGATAACATTGTTCACATCCGGTTCATGAGGCTTGGGTGTCAGGGGATCCCTCAGGAAAATGACCAGATCGATCTGATTGTGCTCGATCTGTGCACCGATCTGCTGTTCGCCTCCCAGATGTCCCGCAAGGTATTTATGAATATTCAGGTTTGTGACTTCTTCTATCAGGCGCCCCGTGGTACCGGTAGCATACAGATCGTTTTTGCTCAGAATTCCCCTGTAAGCAATACAGAAATTCTGCATCAGTTTTTTCTTGGCATCATGTGCGATCAAAGCGATATTCATCATAGTTTCACCCCATTTATTTCTATTTTGCTCTCCTTGCCTGAAGTCTTACATTCAGCACAAAGCCCATCCCCATGAAAAGACTCATCACGGAAGTCAGTCCATAGCTTACAAAAGGAAGCGGTAATCCTGTGTTAGGCAGGATAAAGGTTGCAACACCGATATTTACAAAACCCTGAAAAGCCACCATCCCACCCATTCCTGCCGCAATCACCGTCCCTGCCGTGTCCTTCGCCTTTCTGGCAACAGAGATGCATTCCAGAGAGATCCCCATGAGGAGTACAATGACGGCAATACATCCCTTAAAGCCGAATTCCTCTCCTATCACCGCGAAAATAAAGTCCGTCTGTGCTTCAGAGATGAAATTGCCGTTTTTTACAGAAGTGATCTCGTTATTCTTATAACCCTTGCCCTCAAACTGCCCTGATGCAATGGCTGTCACGGAATTCAACTGCTGGTATGCCAGAGTAGTGGCATATTCCTGCGGATTGACAAAAGACAGGATACGCCCTCTCTGATAGGTTGTTAAGATCTCGTTGTCCGGCTGCAACGCCAGCGATATGAGAATGGCCACAGCGGGAATGGCAACAGCAAAAGCGCCGACCACCAGCTTCCAGCTTATGCCCCCTGCAAACATTACAAAACAGAATACAACAATAACTACAATACTGGTGGACAAATCTGGCTGCCTGTAGATCATTACCCACGGAATTGCGGCTAATACGACGGAAATCGCAATGATTCTGACCGTATTGATCTTCTTCCTATATTTCATAATAAACTGTGCAAAGAATAAAATCAACAAAATTTTAGCAGTTTCTGAAGGTTGAAATCTCAATCCTCCGATCTCCAGCCAACGCTGCGCCCCGCCGGCGTCATCACCGGCAGGAGAAAACATGACCATCGCCAGCAATCCGATATTACCGATATACATCAGCCAATACAATTTTAATATCATGGAGTAGTTGAAAAAAGATATTATTATCATTGCCACGGCTCCAGCCGCCACTCCTGCCAATTGTCTCTTTTGAAGTGATTCTTCGGCGCTTCCGATGGCCATAACACCAATTGCCGCAAGAGCAAATATCATCAGCACCAATTTAAAATCATAGTCTCTTATCCTGTAGTTTTTAAACATACCAATACCATGTCTTTCCGCAAATCTGCGAATTCCTGACAGCGAAAAACTATTTTACGTTCAACGCAT
The DNA here is from genome assembly GCA_947177885.1 of uncultured Lachnospiraceae bacterium. Next base: position 5,108 of record CAMWWF010000049.1, on the reverse strand, counting down.
GTTCCTGCGCCGTTGTATCCAGAATGGGGACGTTGGCATACAACATCGGATGTTTATTGCTTGCACCCTTATCGGTCCTGTTTCCCACTGTACTGATCTGGATTTCTATGTTTTCTGCGTCTATTTTCATATATTTCGATATCACTTTTGCGATATCCGTCTTGATAAGCTCCATCATTTCCGGCGAGCAGTTGACCCTGTCCGAGATCAACAGGATCTTTAATCTGTCTTTGGCAATCTGACAGGAGCTTTTTCTGCGAAAGAAATGTCTCATTTCACGCCCCTCCTTATGCCTTATGGAAAATACCCGTTACCCTTGTCCAGAAGGAAATGCTCTTCTCAAAATTCATAAAAGGCACTTCCTTCCCTTCCACCCGCATCACCACATTGGCATAAGCCTGTCCCGCCGGGCAGTCGTTGCCCACCAGAGGCTCTCCCTGATTGGTGGAAATGACCACATTTTCGTCATCGGGGATAATACCGATCAGCGGAATGGCGAGAATATCCACCACATCCTGAGCCGACATCATATCCCCTCTCCTCACCATATCCATTCTGAGACGGTTGAGGACCAGATCCATCTGTTTAAATCCATTTGCCTCCAAAAGTCCGATAATGCGGTCCGCGTCACGGATCGCAGAAACCTCCGGGGTGGTAACTACCAGTGCCCTGTCGGCGCCGGCGATGGCATTCTGAAAGCCCTGTTCGATTCCTGCCGGGCAGTCCAGAATGATGTAATCAAATTGTTCTTTTAAGTGTTCGATGACCTTTACCATCTGGCCCGGGGACACAGCCGATTTATCCCTGGTCTGAGCCGAGGGCATGAGATACAGACCGGGATGCCGCTTATCACGGATCAAAGCCTGCTTGACGCGGCAGTTTCCTTCCACCACATCCACCAGATTGTAGACAATGCGGTTTTCCAGCCCCATCACCACATCCAGATTGCGCAGACCGATATCCGTATCGATCAGACATACTTTTTTCCCTAACTTCGCAAGACCTGTTCCGACGTTTGCTGATGTGGTAGTCTTTCCCACACCGCCTTTTCCTGAAGTGACGACAATGACTTGACTTTCCATTTTTCAAATCCTCCATTCTAAAGATGTCGTCCTCCGAATCCTTTCAGGCATTTCCGGAATCTTCCGAAAGTGCATCCTAAAAGGAACTCAGCAAATCTTTCGTAAATGGGTCAAATATTATCCTGTCGTTCTTCACATATGCGATCTTCGGCTGTACTTTTGGGCGTATGCTCCATTTTGATTGTTTTGTACCTGTTTTATATTTGAAATCGCCGATCTTAATTCTTTCCGGCTCCATTTCAAGCGCTGCTACAAAGGCTCCCTCCATACCGTTTCCGCCCGCATAGGCCTCACCGTAAAGTCCGCCCAGAATAATGATGTTTTTTGCGCTGATGATAGCGCTTCCGGGGTAAACATCTCCCAGAACAATGATACTGTTCTCTGTCTCGATCACTTCATTGTTCTTCAGGGTGCCTTTAAAGAACTGACCATCCTCTCCGCCACTCAGCTTTTTCTCCATATGCGCCAATGCCTTGATAAAATTCTTGTTGACGGCTTCATCCCTGCCCACAATGCAGGCTATACTCAGGTTGCTGTTCTGGTGGATCGTGTCTAAAATTGCTTTCTCCTCTCCGATGCTGACTTCTCTTCCCTCAATGGAAAGAGCCATGCAGGCCGTGCCGAAGAACCCTTTGGCTCCGGAAAACTTGCCTGCAAGCTCCTCCAGAATATCTTCGAAGGAGGCTTCCGCACTCAGATGAAGTAAAATCCCCTTGGGAAAACTTTTGATCAATACTGCGTCTTTCATATGGTATACCCAGCCCCTTTAATAACTAAACTCACATGCTTTCCATAGGAACTTTTACAGTAAACAAACTACATTTCATTGGATATTCCGCCGTCAGGAGCGTCTGCCGTACCTGTGATCAGATCGTCCTCTTCCGCCAGGCCGTAATAATACTTGATAATATCCCTTGTAACCTGGGCCGCATGGTCTGAGGAATATCCAAAAGGAATTCTGGTGGCAATGGCGATCTCCGGCTGTTCATAGGGTGCATAGCACACAAACAACGCATGGTTGGGTCTGGATGATGTCTGCTCAGCCGTACCGGTCTTGCCCGCCACATTGACTGCCAGATCGCCAAAATAGGATTTGTTCTCCACCACCTGGCGCATTCCCAGATGGATGGCATTCCAATATTCCTGAGGAAGTTCCACCGTGTTGCGGATATCCGGTTCAAACTCATGGATCACGACACCTTCAGAGTCTGTGATCCTGTCCAGAAGCGTCAGGTTAAAACAGGTTCCGCCGTTTGCCACAGTGGTAATATACCGTGCCAATCCCGCGGTGGTATAACTGGTTCCGCCCTGTCCGATGGACGAACGGGCAGGATCGATATTGGAAAAGTCAGGCTCATACTCTGTGATCTCAACGCCGGACTTTTCTGTCAGGCCAAACTGATCCGCATATCGGTACAGTGTATTTAATCCCTCCGTCTCGTTATAGACTCCCGAGCGGATGGACAGCTGATAACCCACATTAAAAAAGTAATAGTTACAGGAATCCCTTATGGCTGTAGTCACTGTCTCATTGCCATGTCCGGAACGTCTCCAGCATCTCGGCGGAGGATCGATCTCCGTGAACGTACCCGTACAATTCACCCTGTCATACAGATCAATGACACCCTCCATCAGACCCGCCGCAGCGGCAACCATTTTGAACGTGGAACCGGGCGCTGCCTTATACTGGGTGGCATAATTGAGCTGAGGACTTGATTTATCGGCATTGAGCTGGGCATAATATTCCGCGTCAATGGAATTTGCCATCTTGTTATTGTCATAGCCCGGATAGGAAACCATGGTCAGCACATCTCCCGTATTTACGTCCGTGATGACCACGGAGGCATTACAGGGATCCAGCGCAAGCTGTGCAGGAGTGATATCCAGATTATTGATACGGTTTGTCATGAACGTATAGGCATTCATCTTTCCGGAGTACAAAGCCTCTTCGTCTTCCAGCGGTATCTCCACCCGGTTCTGTTCACAGAGGATCATACAGACATCCTTTCCCGTGATCACATCCGAGAGAAGCATATATTTGTAAAAACGCTTCTGAAATTCCGTGTTCCTGTCTATGGATAAAATGATATAGTCCAGCAGCTTTGCATAGATCTCCGCGGAATCCGAATATTTGGCGTCCGGCTCCAATTTGCTGACATCGATCCAGTTCTGGGCGATGCAGTATTTGAGATACTCGTTTAAACTGATGACCTCATCTGTAGTCCACGCGATCTGTGTGGCGTCATTGGGATCCACCGCCTCGCTCATGATAACACCGTTCCGGTTCAGCAGAGTGACAATGTTGCTCTGATATACCTGATATTCCTTGGTCAGTCCGTTGTAAGGAGTCAGTCCTTCTGACAGCTCGTAGATCAGTGTATCATAAACATTCTGCTTGTAAGTCAGATATTTTTCATATACCTGACGTTCCACTTCACCCGCATTCTCCAGAGCAAGGTGCTTCATATCGATAATACTGTTATTGAACATGGCAAAATAGACATCATAAATCGGTATCTTGATATCCGCACTGCCGGAACCCGGAGCGGCGATATATTCTTTCGCGTTGATGATCTTGCTGGACACCAGCCCGGCAAGCTTCTGTTCCACAATACTGTAAACAGCTTTTGTCAAGTCGGAATCAAGGGTGATGTATACGTCATGACCGGCCTGGGGTTCCTGTCTCTCCTGGATAGTGATCACTTTGCCCATATTGTCCACCACGACCTTCTCATAGCCCTTCTGCCCCTGAAGAGTGGTCTCCAGATAGGCTTCTATTCCGCTCTTACCGACCACATCATTGATACTGTATGTATCAGGGCTGCCGCCCGCTGCTTCCGCCTCTTCATTTAGCGCCGTCAGTTCGTCGGAAGAAATTTTGCCGGTGTATCCCAGCACATGGGCAAAATATTTGCTGTCCACATATTGGCGGATCGTATCCTCCTCGATGCTGACACCGGGCAGTACATCGGAATTTTCGAGAATGACCGCCCTGGTCCTCTCATTGACATTGGTCGCTACCGTGGTTCCGATATATTTTCTGTAGGAGGTAAGGCTCATGGCATAGCGAATGGTCACCATCTTCAGCCAGTCCTCCTGCGAATAACCTTTTCCCGGCAGGAACCGGCTCTTGGTATCGTCCGGATCTTCGTACTCACCAATGGCAAAACGCCTCGTACTGCTCAGATATTCCATCAGCTCCCGCGCTGTGGCCGTTCTCTCCCCGTCCTCCAGATCGCCGATGGTCTGGCGTCCGTAGGCATCCGCCAAAAACCGCAAAAGGCTTGTCCCCTCTGTGGTATATGCAAATTCGCCGTCCTCGTCAATATAGACCTTGAAATCCGTGATCACACTGTCACCGTTCTTTTCCACCATCTGGATCAAACGGTATATGGTCTCGTTCAGATTTTTGTTCTTGGAGCCGCTGGACTCAAAGACATCCTCGATCTTAACGGAATAGGCAAGTTCATTATAGGCCAGAAGAACACCGTTCCTGTCATAAATATTTCCTCTGGTGCTGGCAATGTCCCTGGTCTTCTCGATCTGCAGGATGAAATCGTTCAGATATTCTTCCCCGTGAACGATCTGAAGATCAAAGCAGCGATATGCCAGTATGCCGCCAAGGACAAAGAAAAGCAGCGTCAACAGGGTCAGCCTGCTCGTAAATATGCCGATTATCTTATCTTTGAATTCATCAAACAAACTTCTGCGCTCTCCTTTTTTCAAATGCTTCCAGTTTCCCGTTGACAAATAAAATGGCAGGATACAGGAAAATCGTGATAACGATCGTATAAATTGCTTCCGGCAGGATCACCCGTGTAAAATAGTAACTGAACTGAAATCTGCCCCGCAGCAGGAACATCAGACTATAACACAGGATCCCGTAGGACAGGTCACTGATGATAATCAGGGCAATGGGAAGCTTGATGTCCTCCGGATAAAATATCTTGCTGAATTTGCCGTTCAGATAACCTATGTACATCAGGACCAGAGCATAAAATCCCAAAAAGCTGCCGAAGAAAATGT
>CAMWWF010000048.1 GCA_947177885.1 uncultured Lachnospiraceae bacterium | reverse complement strand
ATTCTGCTCCGCGAAATCTCACAACCCCAAAGTCAGCAGACCGACTTATGAGAAATGCCGGTTTTCGGCATTTCTCCGCGAAACAACCTTTGCTGTGAGCGGTTAGAAATTCCTCTCCACTCTACTCTCCCAATCCACTCTCAACAGCCTGAACAAGTGTCTTAAGCGCCGCTTCTTCGTCCTCACCCTCACAGACGAATTCAATCTCATCCCCACACTTGACACATGCTCCCAACACACTCAATACGCTTTTTGCATTTGCCGTACTATCCTTAAATGAAAAGGTGATCAATGACTTGAACTGCATCGCCTCTTTGCAAAGGATACCCGCTGGTCTCAGATGCAAGCCGGTAGGATTTTTGATCACTACTTTCTGACTTACCATAACCTTCCCTCCAATTTCTCTTACTGCTTTGTTTAACTATAGCATGATTGCCTGTCAATCTCAAGTGATATTTGATACTTAGAAACTGTTAATAAATTACTCATGACAATGGGCCTCTGTCACAAGAAATTTCTGAACAGTTCCTTAAAACATTACATCCTGGATCAGATTGGCAAGCTTCTGTGCCTCTTCCTGAATCACCTGCTGATCCTTGCCTTCGATCATGACACGCACCAGCGGTTCTGTACCGGAAGGACGGATCAGCACCCTGCCCTCCCCGGCAAATTTTGCTTCCAGTTTCCTGATGGCATCCGCAACCTCAGGATATTCCATATATTTTTCTTTTTTGTGATTTGCCACTTTGGCATTTACCAACGCCTGTGGCAGTACATCCATGATCTGTGCCAGCTCGGAAAGATTCTTTCCCGTCTCCACTATGACCTGAAGCAGATGCAGTGCACTGAGCAATCCGTCTCCTGTGGTATTCTCATCCAGGAAAATAATATGCCCTGATTGCTCGCCGCCAAGGCTGGCTCCTATCTCCTTCATGCGTTCCAGCACATAACGATCACCCACTCTGGTCTGCTCTATGGTGAGCCCGTTTTCCTTTCCCATCAGGAAAAATCCGAGGTTGCTCATAACAGTGGCCACAATGGTATCCTTCTTCAGCTTACCCTGGGACTTCATATGATTCCCGACGATAGCCATGATCTGATCTCCGTCCACTATTTTCCCGTTCTCATCCACCGCAAGCATTCTGTCTGCGTCACCGTCAAAGGCAAGCCCCACTCTTGCTTTCTCATACACTACTCTGGCCTGCAGCTCTTCCATATGGGTGGAACCGCAGTTGGCGTTGATGTTTGTGCCATCCGGGTTATTATGTATGGCAACCACATTGGCCCCCATTTCCTTCAGCGCTTCCACGGAAGTATAATAAGCCGCGCCCTCGGCACAGTCCACTACGATCTTCATTCCCTCCAGATTGACCGGAACAGCATGAATGGAGTTATTGATGTACTCCTCCCTGGCATCTGTGCGGTATTTTATCTTTCCCACACCCGGTCCGATCGGAAATTTGATATCCTGCATATTCTCCCGGATCAGAGTCTCTATTTCGTCCTCCAGCTGATCCGGCAGCTTATAGCCATTCTCATCGAAGAATTTAATACCGTTAAATTCCACCGGATTATGAGAAGCGGAAATGACAACTCCCGCATCCACTCTGTACTTTTGCGTCAGATACGCCACCGCCGGAGTGGGTATCACCCCTACATAAATGCAGTTAGCCCCCACCGAGCAGGCACCTGCCATTAACGCATTGGCGAGCATATCACCGGAAATACGGGTATCACACCCCACCATGATAGTCGGCTTATGTTCCTTTTCCTTCGTAAGCACATAAGCGCCTGCCTGCCCCAGCTGCATTGCCAACAAGGGCGTCAGCTCCTCATTTGCGATTCCCCTTACACCGTCTGTTCCAAACAATCTAGCCATATTCTTACTCCTCTGCTCTGGCAAAGATAACTCTGGCAGTTATCTCGCCGTCTATTTTAATCTCTTCCGATATTCCGAAATGAATGGGAATCTGATACGTTCCGGGAGTCAGCTCACTGATCCCCTCTTCTTCCATCCAAGCCTGCACATCTATTGTCCCCATTATTGTATTCTGATCTGCGGGAGACACCGCTTCGTCAAGTCCTGATATATTTACCTCATAGTATTCTTCCGCCTGGGAACGCTCTGCCGTCAGGGAATCCGGTATATTAATGACAGCCACATTTCCCGCCGGGATCTGCAAAGTACGCTCCGCCTCAGGCTCCACAAACGCAGTAACCGTCACACGCCCGTTGAAATCGCTGCTGTCGACAAGCCTGATGCCGTCGGGCAGCAGTTCACGGATATTGATCACATTGATCACATCACCCTCTGCCCCGTCCAGATTTACGGACTCCCCGGGAATGACGATCCTGTTGATATTGTTCAGGGCAGATGCGCTTCCTGCAATCTTCACCATGGCAGGATCGCACTGTATCTCACCGGTAGCAAGAAATCCACTGGCCGGTGTTCCGGAAACATTTACCTCCACAGGCACAGATTTGGCAGCCAGCACCTCAACCGACATATGAACATAGTTCACATCCATTACAAGATTGGAGACATCCATAACCGCCTCTTCCGAATCGTAGAACAGCACTTCCACATTTGCAGACAGGCTGCTGGCAGCTCCGGTCACATCTATCTCCACGCCCGCATGGTCGATACGATCCACCTCCGACTTAGGTCCGCTTACCCTGATCATCGTCTGGTCCGCCAAAGCGTTGGCGACGACATACCCTTCCGCCACTTCGCCTACAGTGGTATATTGTACCTTCACCCAACGATTTACTTTCTGCTCAATATTCAGGCGCACCATATCGTGATCGCCCTTAACGGAACTGGAGTCTATTCCTACATTTAAAACAGAATATGTGATAGGAATAGTATTAATGTCTGTCAGACGGCTCACATCCGCCTCCGCCACAATATCAGTGGCCCGGAGCTGGCTTAAAATACTGGTTGGCGCTGTCACCGTCACCCGGACCGAATCCGAATTCTCAATGACCTCATAAAACTTATTTTCCTGCTCCAACAGCTCCGTATTTACCAGCGTAACCGGAATATTGTAAAAAGTCTGAGGTTTCTTAGGATCATCCAGCTGCACTACCAAAAACCACAAAATTGCAGCCAGCAACAGGGAAGCAAGCTTCAGGCCCCAGTTATGCAATATCTTTTTTCTCATTCTTGCGCTTGCTCCTTCCCATCCACTTCCGCTTGTTTTTATTTTCACCGTCACTGTCGCTCAGAAGCTGCTTCAATCTGTTTTTCAGGGCCATTCCATCCAGATTGCGTTCCAGCTTACCCTCACAGGCAACACTGATCTTGCCGGTCTCCTCAGAGACAATGACCGTCAGGGAATCTGTCACTTCCGAAATGCCTACACCGGCCCGATGCCGGGTTCCCAGCTCCTTGCTCAGACTCAGGTTGTCAGACAACGGCAGATAACAGGTAGCGGAGGTCACACGGTTTCCGCGTATGATCGCGGCGCCGTCATGAAGCGGCGTATTGTGTTCAAAAATATTGATCAGCAGCTGGCTGGTGACCAGGCCGTCAACCTCGATACCTGTACGTTCATAATCCTTTAACGTTTCCTTTTGCTCAATAACGATAAGGGCACCGGTTTTCACCTTGCCCATTTCCACACATGCCTTTGTAATTTCATTTATGGTCTTCTCGGAGAAATCACCCTGATCCCTGGAACCGGGAGTAGGAATAAACGCCTTTTTCCCCAATTCCTCCAACGCATGACGCAGCTCAGGCTGCATGACCACAATGATAGCCGTCACCGCAAATCCGAGAATATTACGTGCCATCCACATAATAGTACTCATATCCAGCAAATATGCCACTACCAAAAAGACACATATCATGATAAGGCCTCTCAGTAACAGCCATGCCCTGGTATTTTTCATCCATACTAAAACATAGTACAACAAGAACGCAACGATCAGTATCTCGAGGATATCGCCCAAACTCATTGTCGTACCGTAGATCCCAACGCCCTTAAAATAGCTTATAAGTCTCTCTAACCATTCCATGCTGTTTAAATGAGTCCCTTCATCTTCCATTCCTTAAAACAGTTCTTCGAAATCATCCGGATCAACGCCCTGATCCTCTCTCATTCCCCGGCTGTTGACGGTGACGCTCCTGCCGCCGCGGTAGTTGCCGCGATTCCCGGATGCTCTCGATGAGCCGGAAGTCCTTGCACCTGTCCGTTCCATGACTACGTTCCTGTCGGAGGCATTCCTGGCCTGCTGAGACATCCTTGTCTGGGAATTGATCTTTTTCACTGTCTTAGTGGACATGGATACCGTCATTTTAGGAACCGCTTTCACATAATAATAGTATTCATCGTCCTCGAACTGTACCTTTTCGGTACGGCTGTAGTCCACACAGAACCGGAAAAACTCTATCAGCTTCCCCACTGCCAATGCAAGAACAGATCCCAACAGTACGCTGACAACAGACATATTGGTATCATACAGCAGATCACCGATCAAAAGGATCACAATGTCCGTCATCACTCCCGCCACCATGGCGATCGTCCACGAATGGTCTACGGACATTCTGCGGATCAGATACACCACCAGCACGGTGATCGCAAAAGCCGCGATCATCACCATCATGGCCTTATTGCCCAGAATGGCGTCAATGACCACTCTCAGTTTCGCCGTTGTCTCGTCCTCCCCCATGGCATTGATGGTGGGTGCGCTGCCGGTCACCGTATCCAGAAGATAATAGACACAGATACCGCATCCTACTGATATAATGGAAGCCGGTCCGCAGATCAGGCCCACTGCCAACGGGATCACAAAAGGAATCTTCATCACGCACAGCAACGGCGTCAAAACCACCACCACCGAATCTTTCGGGCTGAAACGGAAAAAGAGCAGGAACATCACAAGATACATGCAAAGTCCTACGAGCGCCGCTTCCATCGATAATGCATATATATGAAGCAGACTGAACAGTGCCGCAAACAGTACAATGCAACTGTTAGGCAGGAAAGAACACATCAATGCCACGATCAATACGATCGCAATATTATCAAGCCTTGTCATATAGCCCAAGTTCTTGTTTAAAGTCAGCAGTGTAGCAAAAGCCAGCAGGAACTTCATAAGCGGTATCAAAAGAAATTCCGTCTTAATATAGATCTGCTTTATTTTTTCTCTGAATTCAAGTAAACCAGTCATTCTGTCCTCCAGCTGATCTCCCTACTTCTTCCCGCACCAGCTCCCGCTCGCCCGCTTCATATGAACGGGCTCGGACCGGAACCTATTCGCGATACATGGAGTTCAGCTTCTTTAAATTATGATAGTAGCACTTCAGGCTTCGCTTGACCCTGGAGTAGCGGTAAGTACAGGCAATATAAGTGATGACACCATATGCCACTACCGTCACGCCATACCGGATCAGCACGTCCCGGGCAAAAGCTATCAAATCCATTTTATACAGATCCTGCATAAAATTTTCAAAATCATAAAAAACATACAGAGCAAACACCAGGGCAAAAGCAATGGAGGAACTTACGATCGACTTTAAGACCTGCACAGCGATATAGTCGCTGCGGAAAAAATGATCGATCTTTTCATTCCTTTTGCCCTCGTTCGCTTCATATGCCGCCAATTGCGTCATCAGGATAATACGCTCTTCATTTAACATGAAAATCCTCCGCGACTCTTCTTACAAAAATCTCATCTTGGGGTTTTCCTTATCCGGCTTCTTCTGAACCACAGGCTTGGGAGCGTTGGCGTTCAGTACGCTCTGGAATCCCTGCGCAACATTGTTCGTGCACTTATCGCAGAATCTGCCGCTCCTGATGAAAGCACCGCAGTTCTCACAAGCCAGCTGAATGGGAGAATCCTCTGTCACTTCGAGACGCTCCTCCCGCAGCCACTGATGAATCTGTCCTATATCCACACCGCAGGCATCCGCAACCTCATTGATCCCGGCGCCTTTATGCTCTCGTATGTACTCTTTGACTTCCTGGAATTTTGCTTCCAATTTCTCACGGCAGCTGGGGCAGGTATGAGGCCCTGAAACATAATTGAAAATCCGCCCACAAGTCCTACAATTCCTTACATTCATAGCATCCTCCTTCTCCGCTAAAGGCCTGCTCCACAGGCCAATGTGATAAAATAGATTTTTTGCACACCGGCAGCCTTCAAAGCTTTTGCTGCCTCGTCAATGGTACTGCCGGTAGTAAAGATATCATCAATAATTACAGTTGTATTTAATTTTACATCATTTTCATCTATATTGAAAGCCTTTTTCAAATTATTTTGTCTTTCGGAGGGATTTTGTAGTTTTAAAGGGGCTGTATTCTTTACTCTGACCAGCAATTTTTCGTTTACCGGCACTCCGGAATACCGTCCCACAGCCCGGGCCAGCAGCGCAGCCTGATTGTAACCCCGCTTTTCCAGACGTTTTCTGTGCAGCGGTATGGGGATCAGCGCATCGGGATGCACTTCCCGGATAAAATCTCCCAGATATCTGACAATCTCCTCGCCGAAATAGTCAGCATACTCCTGTCGTTTCCCGTACTTAAAGCGGTAGATGGAAGCTGCAGCGCTCCTATATTCATAGAGTGCCCTTCCTCTCACAAATTCATGCCTTCTATTTCTGCAATCCATGCAGAATTCCCCTTCCTCCGCCAGCTTTTTCCCGCATCGCATACACCATGGCGGCGTCAGAAGCTTTAATTTCCCCATACACTCCGTACAGATCTTCTCTCCTGCCGGGCGGACGATCCGGTCGCAGACCGGACATCTCAGCGGAAAAAGCAATTGGATGATATGTTTGATCGGTTTTATCTTCATATTTCGTATTCCCGTGTTCCCTCCTGTATTCCCATAAGAGACATTTCCCGGATTCTGTCTTTCAGCGCGGTATAACGCCTGATATCACTGACATTTTCAACCATTTCCCGCACCGTATTGCCGCTTCCCAGAATCGTAACGCAATTTCTGGCTCTGGTGATTCCCGTATAAAGCAGATTTCGGTTAAACAACATTTTAGGACCGGACAGCAAAGGCAGGATCACCGCCGGATATTCGCTCCCCTGAGATTTATGGATCGTGATGGCATAAGAAAGCTCCAATTCCTCCAACAGCGAAAAAGGATAGATCACCCGCCTCTGCTCATCATATTCCACCGTCAATGTGGAGGCATTTTCATCGATCTCCAAAATACGGCCCATATCGCCGTTGAAAATGCCGACTCCCCTGTCAATGGGAATATTATACCTGCTGACGATCTCCCACTCAAGCTGATAATTGTTTTTGATCTGCATCACCTTATCGCCTTCCCGATAGACAGTCTCGCCGCTGGCATGCTCTCTCTTCTTCGGATCAGGAGGGTTCAGGTACTTCTGCAAGATCCCGTTCAGCGTTTCACATCCCAGGCTGCCCTTCCGCATGGGGGTCAATACCTGAATGTCAAAGGGGGATGCCTTCACATATCCAGGCAGCTTATCACGCACCAGCTGAACCATATGTTTGTATATAACATTGACATCACTTCTCTCCAGCACAAAAAAATCTTTGGATTTGTTATCCATTGATATCTGCCTGCCCTCATTGATGCGATGAGCATTGACAACAATGTCGCTTTTTTCAGCCTGCCGAAAGATCCGCTTCAATTCCATCATCGGAAAAGCGCCGCTCCCGATCAGATCCCGCAGCACCTGTCCCGGCCCCACACTGGGCAGCTGGTTCACATCTCCCACCATGATCAGTCTGGTTCCCGGTGCGACAGCCCGAAGCAGCGCCTGAAACAACTGGATATCCACCATGGACATCTCATCGATAATGATCACATCCGCTTCCAGCGGATTTTCCTCATTCCTTTCAAATCGAACCTTCCTGGTATCATCATTGGACAGAGCGCTGTTCAACTCCAACATACGGTGGAGGGTCCGCGCTTCGAAGCCGGTGGCCTCCGTCATACGCTTTGCCGCACGCCCGGTAGGTGCACCCAGAAAGATATCCAGGCCCGCCGACTCAAAATAGCGGATGATCATATTAATGGTGGTCGTCTTGCCGGTTCCCGGTCCTCCGGAGAGAATAAACAGACCGTTCTGAATACTTTTCATCACCGCCTGGAGCTGCAGTTCATCCAGCTCCATATGCAATTCTCCTGCCAGACGCTCAAGCTGCTTTTCGATCGCCGCTTCCTGAGACGGCAGGTTTTCCGCCTCCGCCATGGGAATATTAAGCTGCGTCAACATTCTGGCACAGCTCAGTTCCGCATAATAGTACGATGCCGCAAACACACAGTTCCCCTTGATGACAAGCTTCTTATCCATCATCATATTGTCCAGCTGTGGGCGAATATATTCCTCTGCCACGTCCAGCAATATGCGTGCCCTCCCCAGAAGCTTATCCACAGGAAGATAACAGTGCCCTTCTCCTACCGCCTGCAGAAGCGTATAGAGCACACCGCTCCGGATCCGAAAATCAGAATCCGTGTGGATACCGATCTTCGCCGCCAGCTCATCCGCCATCTTAAAGCCGATGCCCGACACATCCTCCGCCAGACGGTAGGGATTTTCCTTCGTCACGCTGTAGAGTTCCATACCATATGTGTCATAGATCCGTACAGCCAGGGTGTTGGAAATTCCGAACTGCTGCAGATAGACAAGGGCCTCCCGCAGATCCTTCTTCTCCTCCATCTGTACGGCAATCTCCCGGGCCTTGCGCTCGCTGATACCCTTCACTTCAACCAGGCGCTCCGGCTCTTCTTCAATGATGCGAAAGGTATCGTCACCGAATTTTTTCACGATCCTTGCCGCCAGTGCCGCGCCCACCCCTTTTATGGCCCCCGATGCAAGGTACCTCTCCATACTGAGGCTGTCCCTGGGTGCCACCACCTGAAAGCCCGACATTTTAAATTGCCTGCCATAGACAGGATGCTCCGCATAATCGCCCTGTGCCGTAATGTTTTCTCCCTGAGTCAATCCCCGGCACATTCCCACACAAGTGATCTCTTCCTCTCCCGTCACCAGATTCATGACTGTATACCCGTTTTCACTGTTTTGGAATATTATATGCTCTACATATCCATTGATCGTTTCCATATAAACAAAAGCCCGCCTGTAAAAAATACCTCACATTTTTCCACACAATTTTCCTTAAAGTAAAGAAAGGCTGCCGGATATTGGCAGCCCAATCTCTATGCATTTCCCGCTATGCCGACACAGTCGGCACAAATAATCACAACCTTTTACAGCTGTTCCGCCATTGTCTCCTCTTCGATACTGTCCAGTCCGTAATTACGACGCATCTGCTCATACAGCATCTGGGCAAGCCCGAGACCTCCGTTCTGGTCAGCAGTTTCCGCTGCAATATTTTGAACCATCACATCTTTATAATAATCAAGCATGGAATCCATGCCGCCGGAACCATCAGACTCAGACGGAATGGTCTTCATCATCTCCTTAAACATCTGCTCGACAAAATATGCTTCAAACTGCTTGCAGGCATCCATCAGTTCATCATCTGTAGCCTTCACATAATCAGCCCCGTCCAGTTTATTCTGCAGTCTGTCCGCCGCCTGGTTTGACGCATTGGCATACGTGTCAGTATACATGGAAGTTACGCCGCTGAAATCCATAAACCACCCTCCTCATTAACGTCTCAGATTGTTCGCCTGCTGCAACATTTCATCGGATGCGATAATGGCCTTGGAATTCATCTCATAAGCACGCTGCGCCACGATCATGTTCACCATCTCATCCACCACCTGAACATTGGAACCTTCCAGATATTTCTGAAGGATATTGCTTCGCTGCAGATTCGGAGTGGTAGCTTCATTCAGTGCCTGACCGCTGGCTGCCGTCTGCATATAAAGGCTGTCTCCCTCCTTTGAAAGACCGTTAGGGTTATTAAACTGGAATACCCCGATGGTCACACCGATAGGCTGAGGATTCTTATTTGCATCAGGATAGCAGAGCTGTCCGTCCTTTGTTACAGTAATACTGCTCAGAACATATTGATTGCCCAGAATGATCGGCTGCCCAGTAGTGCTCAGGACGGGTCTTCCGTCGGAATCAGCCAGCATACTGCCATTGCTTGCCAGAACAAACTTCATATCGCCGTTTCTGGTATAATAAGTATTGCCGTCGTCTCCTCTCACCGCAAAGAAGCCCTTTCCATCGATTGCAAATGCCGTATCGCTTTCTGCGGCATACAGATTTCCCTCACGGAATATGGATGTGATCGCCGAGTTGCGAACACCCAAGCCAACCTGTGCGCTGGTAGGCTTCGGATCTCCGTTGGCCGAAGTGGTCTCTACCTGCAGTGTCTGGTACAGAAGAGTCTTAAACTCATTTACCTGAGTCTTGTATCCCTGTGTATTGACATTTGCCAGATTGTTGGCAATCGTGTCTATATTTGTCTGCTGTCCGATCATACCTGTTGCTGCTGTCCATAAACTGCGTACCATTATGTATCTCCCTTCTTATTTTCCTGCCCCTTATAGTTATCATACCCATGAGCGCGTTCATCTGCCGTTTTCTGTTCTGTATTGCAGAAGCGCTCACCGGCTGTGAATTTCATTTGACTAATGTTTCACGTCGTGAGTCTATATTGTCAGGCCTGCCGCTTTCCCGACGAAATTACTGCAGTCTGCCCACCTGGGTCACTGCCGTTTCCAAAGTTTCATCATACGCCTGAACGATCTTCTGATTGCTCTCATACTGACGGGTGATCGCAATCATATTGACCATCTCTGATACCACATTCACATTGGCCATCTCCAGATAACCTGACTTGACCTGAGCATTGGCATTCGTGGGTCTGCCTCCCTCCAGCAGGCGGTAACAATTCTCTCCATACTTTTCCAAATATTCATAATCGTCGAAATCCGTCACCTGAATCCTCGCCACAGCGACCTCATTCTGATAGATCGTACCGTCATTCGTAATCCTGGAATCAAGTAATGTATTCAGCCGGATACGGCGGTTCTGAGTATCCAACACATAATCGCCGTCCTCTGTCACAAGATATCCCTCTCTGTTGAGAGTAAACTGACCGTCTCTTGTATACAGGGTGGATCTTTCACCTGACTTATTAAGATATTCGATCGCGAAAAATCCGTCACCGGCCAAAGCAAGATCGTAAGTATTATCCGTGATACGAAAAGATCCCTGTGTATAGTCCGTGTAATTCTCCCCAATCTTAACACCGGGGTTATTATAACCCAGCGGCTGCGCAATACGGGTACTTCCCATGGATGCATCCTTGATCTTAACGGTAAGGATATCGTCAAACGCCTGACTGGTAGCGCCTTCTTTCTTAAAACCGACTGTGGTAACGTTCGCCAGATTGTTTGTCATGGTATCCATTCTGTGTTGTTCATTGATCATTCCCGTATATGCAGTATATAACCCCTTCAGCATGGAAACTTCTCCTTTCTGTATTCCGGAACTTGCTCCGGACTCCCCTGACTATAATTTTTCATAACCCGGTTTTCTAAAATCCGGGGCTCATTCCTCCCGATAACCGGACAAAAACTCCACATATCTTCCTGTTCCCACTGCAACAGCCGTCATGGGATCCTCGGCTGTCATCGTATTGATCCCCGTCTTGGCGGAGATCAGATCCTCCAATCCCCTTAAAAGGCTTCCGCCTCCGGTCAGAACAATGCCCCTGTCCGCAATATCCGCCGCCAGTTCGGGCGGAGTCTTCTCCAAAACGCTGTGGATGGTCTCAACGATCTGCGAGGTAGTCTCACGGAGCGCCTCTTCCGTCTCCTCGGAGGAAACCTTCACCGTCTTAGGCAGACCCGTTACCAGATTACGCCCTCTCACATCCATATAATCCACTTCGGGACGTTTGTATGCCGAACCGATCTTGATCTTCAGATCCTCTGCTGTTCTCTCACCGATCAGTAAATTGTGCTTTTTACGCATATAGCGGACGATCGCCTCGTCAAAGTCATCTCCCGCTATCTTGATGGAAGCGCTGACAACCGTGCCTCCCAGGGAGATCACTGCAATATCAGAAGTTCCGCCTCCGATATCAACGATCATATTCCCACAGGGCTTGGAAATGTCGATCCCTGCGCCGATGGCAGCCGCAATGGGCTCCTCGATGATGGCCACCTCTCTTGCACCCGCCTGATAGGTTGCGTCCTCCACCGCTTTCTTCTCAACCTCCGTGACACCGCTGGGAACACATACCGCTATGCGGGGCTTCCGGAACGTTCTCTTGCCCAATGCCTTCTGAATAAAGTACTTCATCATCTTCTCTGTGACGGTGTAATCGGAGATCACACCCTGCCTCAGAGGGCGGACTGCCACGATGTTGCCGGGAGTTCTTCCCAACATCAACCTGGCGTCCTCGCCGATCGCCTTGATCTTATTTGTATCTCTGTCAAAAGCCACAACAGAGGGTTCCTTCAACACAACGCCTTTACCTCTGATGTATACCAAAATGCTGGCTGTACCCAAATCGATACCGATATCCGTACACTGCATGTTTATATACCCCTTTCAATCGTCTCAAAATTATCGTCGTCTTATATCATCCGATGCTTTTTCGGTCTGTAAACGTAGTCATACTTTATATATTATAACCGAAATTTTTGCAAATTGATAGAGGTAATCTATTTTTTTAATACTTTTTTCAAAACTTGATCGAAAGAGAATTCACTCTAGTAGATATGGGGATTACTCCCCATACCCCTACACAAAACCGTACGTGC
>CAMWWF010000047.1 GCA_947177885.1 uncultured Lachnospiraceae bacterium | reverse complement strand
ATGCAGGCACGGAATATTCTGCCCTGCTGGACGAATACATTGAAATTTACGGGGACAAGAATATATATAAGCTGACAGAGCACATAAAAAAGATCATGGACACTGCCGTGGAAGAAGGAGCGTATGTTGCATTCCCGCTGGGTATAGAACATCCCATGCATATGCTTGTCACATGCATATGCGTCAATATGATAAAAAAACTGGATTTTGACAGAAAAAAGGTTATCATATACGTCGATCATCCGTATGACTATCAAAATGCGGGAACAGGACGGCTCCAGAAGGCTGAAAACTATATCAGGGCAGAACTTCAGATGAATCTGAAACGCTGCGATGATCTGTCCATCGATCAGTCAATCCTGGAAAAGATCATAGCCGAAATATACGGCGAAAGACATTATGGCGAATTTGACGGTTCGCTGGCGAATACATTCTGCTCTTATTTTATAGATCAAATGGCCTTGGCCGAGGTCGGAGAATTTCTGGATATTCATGTGAACAATATCTTATATATCACAGCACAGGCAAAACCATACTATAAAACAGGCGGCCTGGGAGAAGTGGCATATGTATACTGCAAGGCGTTGAAGGACTTTGTCAATGATGTCAGGATCATGATGCCAAAGTATTCTGGCGAAGATATCAGGACGGATATTGATGACAGCCGGGAAGAAACATTCCATTTTAAATACAGGGGAAATACCCGGGACATCGGAAATATCGCCTGCAGCATAGATAAAAGGCAGTATCGGGATCTGATCTACTATTTAGTGGACATTAAAGACTATTTTGCCGGCAGAAACCGGTTTGATTCAGGAAATCACGGAAAAGTGTTCGCCGTATTCTGTGACGCGATCCTGCAGAAGGGGCTCAGCACGATTGATTACAGTCCCAGCGTTCTGCACTGCAACGACTGGCAGACGGCAATGATCCCCATGCTTAAGAAGACAAAATATAAAGATTTCAGACCTGAACTCAAGGTGATCTATACGGTTCATTTTTACGGATACAAGGGAATCTTTAAAAAGAGTCATATACTGGAATACGTGGGTCTGGATAAAGACACCTGCAGGCTGTGCATATCCTGTAATGAAGGCTGCCCCTTAAACCGTATAGATCTGCTCAGCAATGAAGACCTGGGAAAGCTGAATGTGACACCAAGCCAGATGAGCTTTATGAAAGCAGGCATAGAATTTGCAGACATCGTGTCTACCGTCAGCAAAGGATATGCGGAGGAAATAAAGGGATATCCTGATTTCACGGGAGTAAACGTGACAGGGATACGCAACGGAATCTCACAGCAGCGATATCCGTTCGCGGAGGATTCGGGATTTACCGATGTGCCGGACGGAGATTTCTGGGAGATCAAACAGAATAACAAGATAAAACTGCAGGAAAAACTGGGACTTGCAATAAATCCTGAACTGCCCGTCATCTGTATGGTGTCACGACTGTCCGTGGTGAAGGGCATCGAGGTCGTGAAGAACATAGCCCGGGAAATACTGTCGATACCGGCGCAGCTCGTGATCATTGGCGATGATGATGCCGCCGGGAGCACAGACGGAACCGGGGGACGCCCTTATGGGAACTTTTTCGAAATGATAGAAAGAGAACATCCGGAAATGCTTGCCTACAGAAGATTTTCGGAGGAGCTGGAATACCAGACCTATGCCGGCTCGGATATTCTCCTTATGCCTTCCTTAAGCGAAGCGTGCGGTACAACACAGATGAATGCCATGCGGTATGGAGTGGTGCCCATCGTTTCCATGATCAGTGCGTTTGATGATACGGTTCTCGATTTTAAATACAGGGACCGGAAAGAAAATTCACAGTACTGGGACAAGGGTATCGGCTTTTACGCGTACAGGGATGACTGCTGGGTGCTCCTGGAGGTGATCAAGAAAGCTGTCAGCATATATCACAATTACGATTACAGAGGAACGTGGAAAGAAATTGCAAGAGACTGTTCCAGAGTAAATTTCGGTTGGAAGAACAGATCCATCAAGGAATATCTGAATCTGTATAATTCCCTGTGACCATCAACAGGAAGCGGAAACTCTCAAAAATTGACCGGTAAGCACGCCGATGTACACAAAGGCGTGTAAGTATGGAACTAAATTTCAAAAATTGAACAGTGCCCACTCAGGCGGGCATGGGGGTGTAAGAATGGAATTATTTATTCTGGAAAAGATCAACATGGAGCGCGGAGACACGATGCAGCAGCGTGTCCGGCAGTTGGAACGGCAGCTGGATCAGCTGCGCGGGATCTGCACGGGACTTTACAGGATACACAGCTATTTTATGGAAGATATAGGCAATAATAACAGAGAAGAATGGAATAAAGCCAGAAGCTGCATGTCAAAGATTGAAAAGAACTCCTGGAACGAGGAAAAGGATACCCTGACTCTTTATAAAGCCCAGGCATGCTGCTATCTGGGTACGGTTTACAAGGAGCAGGGGGATTATGACGAAGCACTGAAATACTTGACCAAAGCAAGGGAGCGGATCGAAGCGTTATCTGCGGAGAGTGTTATTTCCGAATGCTATGCCAGAACATGTATCGGACAGGCAAAATGCCATATGGAAAAGCACAGCCCCGCCGAAGTTATCAGGGACTGCCATGCATGCGCCGGAGAGGCGATCGAGGATATGAAGACCGATAAAGAAAGAGCATGGATCCTGAGACTGGAACTGTCACTTCAGGAAGCTATTTTTTTGCTGGATACTTACACTGCCGGTGAAGAGGAAAAGGAACAGCAGATCTTAAATAAGCTGGCAGATGCAGACGCACTCTGGAAGCCCTATAAAGAAAGAAAAATGTCATGCTCCCTGGAAGACAGGCAGGAAGACAAAATAGAAGTCACCCTGCTCACAACGAAAGCGGATTATTTTAAGAAAATGTATTTCAAAATGAGCGACTGCAGCCATTACCAGGAAAATGATCCTCTGACCAATGAGAAAAGTATGAAATACTATTTTGAGAAGTCATTCCGCCTCTTTGCCCGGATAGTCAAAAAACATCCTGATAATACCATGGGCCTTAACAGTATGGCAATCTTACTGTATGACCACTATAAGAAGGAAAAAAATGAAGAGTACCTGTCGACGCTGCTGAAGGAATGTCTTTCCCTTACATACAGTGAGTCTGAGCCCTCTCCTGTTATCTGTGCAATACATAAACTTCTGAACGATACGCTTGATACGGAATGCAATAATATGTTCGCCCTGAACATGAAAGCTGTCTTAAGCGACAATAGCCGGGATACAGGCACAATAAACTATTTTCGGGTTCTGGGACAATCCGCACTGAAGCACAGATTCAGGAATCTGAAGGAATTGGTCGGAGACGTGTACCCCGAAAAGCTGAGAGCTGTCATGACCAACCTTATAATACTCCACAGTAAAGCCAGCGAATTCATGGATTCCGCGATCATCGATTTTGCGGATCCGCAATGGAGGGGTCTGAAAGTAGGACATTATACAAGGCTGGAAGTGCTCCCTAAATTGATCAATAAAAACCCGAATTCACGGATGCGTATACAAAATGTGCATCATCTGAATGACCCGCTGGAAGGCGTGTTGTTTGTAGATATTCTTGAAAAAATATTTGAGGGAAAGATATGCAGGCCGGATTCGATCATAGCAGAGGTACTGGCTTTATACGGCTTCCAACAGAGCGGAACGGTACGCAACTCCGTCTATATGGGAAGCTTTACCGGCAGGATGGATCAGCTCAATATGTGGACGCGGTACGGAGACGGTGGAAAAGGCTGCTCACTACAGTTCGATGCCGCGAATTCCTTTGACAAACGTGCAAGAAACTCCATGGAGGAATTATTTACCGCCGAAAGTGACTACTCCTATAAAATGGAAGATACAAAATATCCATTATATATGGTGCTGTATCTGCCGCGCAGGGACACCGAGAAGCTGGGGGAAATCGAAAAATACGCCAGGAACAGGGCCGCCACAAGCAAGCTGGAAAAGGTCTGGTGGGAAAAACAGGCGGATATGACTGCAAAACTGATGGAGCTTATGGGGCATATCACTTATATTATAAAAAAGATAAATTCTGATTTTGACGAAATCGGAAAAAGACTTAATGAGAGTTCACGCAAAAGGGCAAGAAGTGAGCTGTGCAATATTATCATCATGATCCTGGATCTGGTGCGTTTTCTTATCAAAAGTGATTATTACCGCGACGAGAGAGAATACCGCATCATACAATATTCCTCGGATCCGGAATACTACTGTACGGAAGACGGGATACCGAAGCTGTACATTAATGTAGAGAAAAAACTGATGTATGAAAAAGTATGTTTCGGACCTTTGGTACAGAATTTTGATTCCCATGCGGCATACGTACTGAATATCAAAAAAGATAAGTATGAAGACGAGCCCAAAAAGACGTGGGGACTGGAGGTATGCAGATCAGAGATAGACTATCGGTAACACGTAATTTTCTATAGGATAAAGAAGAACAGCCTGCCGGATCTCCTCCGGGAAACAGGCTGTTCGCTTCCGAAATATCTCTGCTGCCGCCGCTTCGCTTACAGAACCTGCTGCCGTGATGGTATTTCGCACAGTCCGGCATGAAAGCGCTGCACGCTGTGGCTGTTATATGCTGTAGTCCAGATTCTCCGCACGCTTCCGGTGCCGGTCTACCAGATCCGCTACAGTTACATTGTCGATGACCTGATTGATGGCATCATATAATTCCTTCCAGACCTGCAGTGTCTCACAGGTATCGCACCGCTCACATTCCTCCGCGCCTTCGTCCAGACAGGCCACAGGAGCCATGGAACCCTCCGTCAGCCGCAGGATCATTCCTACGGTATATTCTTCCGGCGCCCTGGCGATCTTATAACCGCCCTGGGCGCCGCGGACACTGTTCACATAGCCGGCCTTATTCAGCACGGCAATGATCTGTTCCAGATATTTCTCTGAAATACCCTGTCGGGCGGCAATATCCCTGACCTTAATACACTCTCCCGTATGATTTAACGCCAAGTCGAGCATGACCCGTACCGCATATCTGCCCTTCGTTGAAATTTTCATTTTCTACCTTTCAATCATGCCGTTTTGTCGGCGCAAGCCACTCTATCCATCCGGTCAGTAACCGAACTTGCAGACTACCTGCTTCGCGCCATTGCGCCGTTAAAATTTCCAGACAATACCACCGCATCGCCGTCGAAATTTTGCCTGGCACTGGCACGAATCATGCGGCCCACAAGTTCAATTCCTGACTGGGTGGAGCACTAGAGCGTGTTTGAAAAATCATTCCCCCGTTAAAAAGATCCTACATGTGCTTTTACTTGTAAGGAATGACCCCGCCGTTATAGTTCTCATTGATATAATCCTTGATGGCATCTGATTTCAGCACATCCACCAGAGCTTTGATCTTGTCGGAATTCTCGTTGCCTTCCTTTACGGCGATCACATTCACATAGGTAGCTGCCGCATCAGAATCAGCGCTCTCGTACAGCAATGCATTCTCCGCTACGGTATAGCCTGCCTGGAGGGCATAGTTGCCGTTCATGATGCCGAAGGAGACATCGGGAAGGGTTCTGGGAATCTGTGCCGCCTCCAGCTCAATGATCTCAATGTTATAAGGGTTATCCACAATATCCAGCTTGGTGGCATTCAGGCCCACGCCCTCTTTCAGCGTCAGATAGCCATTATCCTGAAGAAGCAGCAGCGCACGCGCCTCATTGGTAGTGTCATTGGGAACCGCTATGGTGGCATCCTGCATATTCGCTATGTCCGTTTCCTTTCCGGGATAAAGTCCGAAGGGCTCATAGTGAATACCACCCGCATTCACCAGGTTCATATTATGTTCCTCGTTGAAGCTCTCCAAATAGGGAATGTGCTGGAAGTAATTCGCGTCAAAGTCACCGGAATCCACCACATTGTTGGGCTGCACATAGTCCTCGAACACCTGGACCTCCAGAGTATAGCCCTGTTCCGCCAGAATAGGCTTGGCCTGCTCCAGGATCTCCGCATGAGGTACGGCAGAAGCCGCCACCTTGATAGTCTTGTCATCACTTTCGCCGCCGCAGCCGGTCAATACTCCGGCCGTCAATGCGGCCACGCTGAAAAGCGCGATCAATTTCTTTTTCATAATGTGTCCTCCTTTACCGTTTACGGTGTCGAAACTTTCTCTATACCAAACAGCCCTGCATTCCAACTGTCAGTACCAAATATCAACGTATCCTCTTGTCCGTCTTTTTGGAAATTCGGATTCCTATGTACTGCATCCCCTGCACCAGCACTACCAGCAGGATAACGCACATCCACGCAACACTGTTTTCCCCACGATAGTAACCGTACTGGATGGCAATATCGCCAAGTCCGCCGCCTCCCACAATCCCTGCCATGGCGGAATAGCCAAGGACAGTGCCCAGTACGATCGTCGCACCTACGATCAGAGAGGTTCTGGCCTCAGCCAGCATCACTTTCCAGATGATCGTCCAAAGGCTTGCCCCCATACTCTGTGCCGCTTCTATCACACCCTTGTCCACCTCCAGCAGGGAGGATTCCACCATTCTTGCAATGAAAGGCGCCGCCGCCAGTACCAGCGGCACGATCACGGACGTAGGTCCGTATGCCTTTCCCACAATGATGCGGGTCAGGGGCAAAGCCAGGATCAGCAGGATCAGAAACGGGACGCTTCTCACAATATTTGCCAAAAAATCCAGTATTCTGTATATCACTTTATTAGGGCGCAGGCCCCCCGACGCTGTGACCACCATGGCGATTCCCATGGGAAGTCCCAGAATATAAGCCATTACAGTGGACACTACCGTCATATAAAGCGTCACCCAGATATTTTCCAGCAGATAGCTTACCATGGGAGTCATAATGGTTCCTTCCTGCTGCCAGTATGTAATGATCTCATTCCACATAAGAATCCACCTCCTCCACAGTCAGCTTTCTCTCCCGCAGATAATGGATCATCTTCGCCGCCGTGCTCTCGTCTTCCGGAAGCTGTAAGATCATCTGCCCATGGGCAATACCGTTAATGTCCTTGGTGTCCGCCAGCAAAATATTCACCGGCGCCTTGCATTCCAAGATCATATTGGCGATCACCGGCTCAAAGGAGGAATTCTCCACAAATACAATGCGGATGCATCTCTTGCTGCGCATCTCCGCCATCTGGGGATTGATCATGAACACCAGCTTCTTCGCCGCCGGGGTTTTGGGAGAGGTGAATACTTCCTCCACCGTTCCATGCTCCGCCAGCTCTCCATTGTCAATAATGGCTACATGAGAACAGATTTCCTGCACCACCGACATCTCATGTGTGATGATCACAATGGTAATACCGTAATCCCTGTTGATCTGCTGCAGCAGCTGTAAAATGGACTTCGTAGTGGTAGGATCCAGAGCGCTGGTAGCCTCATCGCAGAGCAGGATCTTGGGATTGTTCGCCAGTGCCCTGGCGATAGCCACCCTCTGCTTCTGTCCGCCGGAAAGCTGTGCCGGATAACTTTTCGCTTTCTCGGAAAGCCCTACGATCTCCAGAAGCTCCATGGCGCGCTTTCTGGCGTCCGCCTTCTTCACCCCCACGATCTCCATGGGAAAACATACATTGTCCAGAACACTCCTCTGCATTAACAGATTGAAGTGCTGGAAGATCATGGCAATCTCCGTCCTGGTATGCCTCAGTTCCTTCTCTGTCATGGCGGACAGATCTTTCTTTTCGATCAGTACAGTTCCCGTGGTGGGTTTTTCCAGGAAATTAAGGCAGCGCACCAGCGTGGATTTCCCCGCGCCGCTCATACCGATGATGCCGTAGATATCGCCTTTTTCAATGTTAAGGCTGATGCCCTTCAGTGCCTCAACCTGATTATCTTTTCCCAGAAATGTCTTGGTGACATTTTGAATCTGAATAATGGGTTCCATATATTTACGCCTTTCCGCAATTAACAGTATCCCTCTGTTTACCTCTTACCGGCCTTTCCCGAAAGGACTGTCTCAAAGGCAGTTTACCACAAGTTTAAGCTTCTGTAAACATCGGCGTGGAAAGATATCTGTCACCGGAGTCAGGAAGCAGCGCCACAATGGTCTTTCCCCTGTTCTCAGGTCTCTTCGCGATCTGCGCTGCCGCATACAGTGCCGCACCGGAGGTGATACCCACCAGAATACCTTCCTTCCGGGCAATGAGGCGGCCGGTAGAGAACGCCTGGTCGGTAGTTACGGTAAATACTTCATCATAAATCTGTGTATTTAATATAGAAGGAACAAAGCCGGCTCCGATACCCTGGAGCTTATGGGGACCGGGCTGTCCTCCGGAAAGCACGGGAGAGTCCTCAGGCTCCACAGCCACCACTTTGATATGGGGATTCCTTGCTTTCAGGAATGTGCCGATACCGGTAACGGTACCGCCGGTGCCCACGCCCGCCACAAAGATATCCACCTTTCCGTCCGTGTCCTCCCAGATCTCGGGACCGGTGGTTGCGGCATGTGCAGCCGGGTTCGCGGGATTGTCGAACTGTCCCAGGATCACGGATCCGGGGGTAGACTTCTGCAGTTCCTCCGCCCTGGCAATGGCACCCTTCATGCCCTTTGCGCCCTCCGTCAGAACCAGTTCCGCACCGTATGCCTTTAACAGGTTTCTGCGCTCTACACTCATGGTCTCAGGCAGAGTCAGGATGGTCCTGTATCCCTTTGCCGCGGCCACGCTTGCCAGCCCGATCCCGGTATTACCGGAAGTAGGTTCTATAATAGTTGCGCCGGGCTTTAAAGTTCCCTTCTTCTCCGCATCCTCGATCATCGCCAGAGCGATACGGTCCTTGACGCTGCCAGCAGGATTCAAATACTCCAGCTTCGCCAGCAGAACAGCTTCCGTTATCCCCTGATCTTTCGCATAATGATCGACTTGAAGTAACGGTGTATGCCCGATCAATTCCGTTGCACTTGCATAAATTTTTCCCACAACATTCTCCTCTTTTCTTTTTATATTTTATTTCATAGTGTTCAAATAGGAATATTATGGATTGTATATTACACCTGCTTTTCACTATTGTCAAGTACCGATTTTTATTTTATACTGAATTTCAGTAACAGCTTGTAACAGCTCAGATAGCCCCTCCCGCGAAGTCAATAATTGTAATCAGAGGACACATTTCCATGCAATTTTACGAGACTTGCGGGCGCAGTGTGCATCATCGTGACAGTTCAGTGACCTGTCCGGATTGTTACAACCGCTTGTTACAGTTCAGAACGGAGTGATGATACTATGGCAGCCGCAGCAGAAGAAACATCCGCCGAACAGGAATGGCAATGGTGCCTTGTGGGCAATATCGTCGGAGAACATGAACATGGTGAAGCTCATAAATTAGAGTGCGGAACGAAACAGTTCCGTCCAGGTGCAAAAGTATTTGTCAATTTAGTTCGGTACTCCATCCGCTCAGAAATACCGCCTGACTGATCTGCTGCCATAAAACATGAAAAGAGAAAAGGATGAAACCCATGAACAAGACATATCCTGTACAAAACATATATGAAACCCTGCAGAACCGGATAAACGCGGCTCCGCAGCCCCCCTTAAGGGTATCTGTCCCCGGCTCCAAGAGCATCACCAACAGGGCCCTGCTGCTGGCCACCCTTGCCAACGGCCGATCCACACTGAAAGGCGCCCTGTTTTCCGATGATTCCAGACATTTCTTAAAATGCATTCAGGATCTCGGCTTTGAGACGGCTGCGGATGAAGAAGCGAAGGTCATCACGGTGACAGGACATGGCGGAACCGTGCCAAAAGCGGAAGCAGACCAGTTCGTGGGAAGCGCCGGCACAGCGGCAAGATTTCTGACCGCCTATCTGGGCATTTCCCATGGCGTCTATCACATGGATGCCTCGGGGCAGATGCGGAAACGCCCCATGGCCCCTCTGCTGGATTCCCTGAGAGAGCTGGGATGTGAAGTGGTCTGTGAGAATTCTGACAGGACTTCCGGAGAGGGGCATTTCCCATTTACCCTGAAAAGTCATGGCTTTCAAAAAGACCGCATCTCCGTCAACATCGATTCCAGCAGTCAGTTTTTAAGCGCACTCCTGATCGCGTCCTGCTTATCGGAGGAGGATTTTACCACATATATAGAGGGAACTCACGGACGTGCTTACATTGATATGACAGTCAGAATGATGGAACAGTTCGGAGTACAGACCGTGCCCCTGTATTATTGCACAGGAGGAAAGCACCGCACTTCCGGCAAAAACGAAAACACTGACCATGGACTTAACAATGAATATGGCAGCAATCACAGTGATCATGGCAGCCACAAAGATAACGATAATAGCAATGCCATACCTCACAGCAGCAACAGTGACAATGATGAAATACGCAACAGCGGCAGTGAAAATGAAAATTCCCACTGCACCGGCTGTATCAACAGCACACTCCCCATGGGCTACCGCACTGCGGCAGGACAGACTTACCGTGCATTGGACTATCAGGTTGAGCCGGATGTCTCCGCCGCATGTTACTTTTATGCAATGAGTCCGGTGCTGGGGATTCCGGTGCAGGTAGAGCATGTGCATTTCGATTCTTTACAGGGGGATGCTGCTTTTATCCGCACCTTGGGAAAAATGGGTTGTAAGGTTTCTGACCCGAAAGACGGGATTTTGGTAGAACCACCCGCAGACGGTATTTTCCATGGCATTACAGCAGACATGTCAGCCTGCTCCGATCAGGCCATCACATTGGCTGCCATCGCTCCCTACGCCGACAGCCCTACCACCATCACGGGCATCGGGCACATCCGTTTCCAGGAAAGCGACCGGATCACCGCTATTGTGACGGAACTGCGCAGAATGGGAATCCACTGTGAGGAAACAGAAAACAGTATCACCGTTTATCCCGGGCAGCCCAACGCGGCTCTGATAGAGACCTATGACGACCACCGCATGGCTATGGGATTTTCCCTGACAGGGCTGCGGAGCACCGGTATTGTCATCGACAATCCCGATTGCTGCAAGAAGACCTTTGAGGAATATTTCGAAGTTCTGGATCAGGTGATCCGGAGATATGGCAGCAAAGCGGAGTGAAGACACGGAAAGTGGCTGCCGCTCCTATTAAAGGCTGCCGTACACCGTATGGGAAAGCACCGCGCTGATTTCTCAGCGCAGTGTCCCTTATTGTTCTGTCAGCTCATCCATCGGGATTTCCAGCCGGGCAGCCATCTTTCGAAAATAGTCGTTGCACTTATTCCTGGCAATACTGATGATCTATGCCCTGAAAGAGCCTCTGTTCTTCAGCTGAAAAAATTTCTGACAGGCTGTAAGAAGCACCTCCTGCAATACATCTTCGGCATCCGCTTTGGAATGGACCCGAAATCTTATATAGCGCTCCACTGATACGCTCTCTGCTTCCAACAGCTTTTCAAATTCATCCACATCATCACCGCCTCTTCCAGTTCCGTTTCTGATCTTCCGCCCCATAGACTCTCATAATCTCTTTTTGCCGGTTTTTACAAGAAGATTTTTGTCAGTTGCATGCAGCTGAAATTCCTTTATTATAGCACTTCAAACGGCATAAAACCTCAGCCAAGCAAAGGGAACGTGCAAGGCAGATGATGATTACAAAAAATAGGGCAAAAATAGTTTAAGCAAAATTAATGGAATTGTGTGTGCGTTTGTGATAAAGTGAAAACATTGAACAATTCGATAAGCCAAAATTGGGAGGAGGGCTTGAGATGCTTGTTTTATGTTCAAATGGATTGTCGAGCGAAAACCTATTGAAAGCTATGAACAAAAGAATCAAAGAGTGCAAAACAGCTGTTGTAGTGGTAACAGCAGATAACGAATATAAAGAAAAAAACTATCACGTGAATAGGATCGTTGCAGAATTGGAATCATTAAATCTTTATGTTGATATATTGGATTTGGATAAGATTCCTGCTAAAAATCTTCTTAGTTACGATGTCGTGGAATTTATAGGCGGAAATCCTTTCTATTTGTTGAATTCCATAAGGGAACATAATGCTGTTGATGTATTAAAAGCCATTGCAGATACGAAGATTTTGATAGGTTGGAGTGCAGCGGCATTTGTATTTGGTCCGACTTTGGAATTAGTAAATATATACTCCGCAGATATGAACTTTCTTGGTTTGAAGGATTTAAGCGGAATAAAACTTACAAATGTAGAAGTTTTACCACATTATGAGAAATTTTTAAAAAGGGTTGATAGATTTGAAGAAAAGTGTCAGGTATATGAGAAGGAACATTCAGTAGAAGTAATTCGTTTAAATGACGGAGAAGGTGTTTTTATTGAGGGGAGTACCATAGATATATGTCATGTATAAGCTAATATTAATTCAACTTATTTAAATTTTTGCTTATCTTTTGGTAGCGATTATCGTAACAGGCAATCATCTGCCTTTTTTATTTTCAAAAAATCACCAAAACAGCAAAGAAAGAACGAGGTGTCAGAAATGATTGAGAGCAAGCAGGAAATCAGTAAAGATTAAAAAAAGCATTGCAGGCATTGGAACAGGCAAAACAGCGTGTAGCCACTCAGAGGACGGCAACTACAAAACGCCGTCCTCTGAGTGCTTTTTTATGAGGAGCCGGAATGTTTGAGCCTTGTTTTTCAAGATGGTCATAGTATTTTTGGGGCTTTGCATCATCGGCTTATCCGTGGACAAAATTCCCTCCATGTGATATGATACCCCACAGAAAGGAGGCAACCGCTATGTTCACACTGAAGGATTACCTGACCTCATTTACAGGTTCCCTGATTCCCCACGCCGTCCTGGCGATCTACCTGTTTGTGATCATGGGTATGCGAGGGTGGCGGGTACTGAAAAAACTGCCCGCCCTCCTGCTCTCCCCGCTGCTGGCCGTCCTGCTGGCGGCGGGCCTGTATACACTTCT
>CAMWWF010000046.1 GCA_947177885.1 uncultured Lachnospiraceae bacterium | reverse complement strand
CTGGATGGTTTGTCTGATTGGCATGATATTCTCCTTTGAATACGGAATGAACTTTGTCGTCTGCCGTCCGCTGCCATGAACGGAATGAACAGTGACTTTTCTGTTGTTACTGATTCCATTATACATTTTTGGAAACCTCTTGACAATGCCGGCTGTCAGTTGTATCATACCAAATAGTTTGAATATCAAATATTTTGACTATCAAACAACTTGAGATTCAAACTATATATGATAGTATTTAAAACCACAAAGAGTAGAGCGAAAAAGGAGAAGAAGAGATGTTTGAGAAATTAAAAGAAGTCATTGAGGAAAAATTGAACGCGGAAGGTATGAAAATAACAGAGGAGACCAGCTTTAAGGACGATTTGAACGCGGATTCCCTTGACCTGTTTGAACTGGTCATGGCACTGGAGGATGAGTTCGGTATCGAGATCCCCTCCGAGGATCTGGAGCAGTTGGGCACCGTTGGCGATGTGGTAAATTATCTGAAAGAGAAAGGGATAGAGGACTAAAAGGCGTAAAGATCCTGACTGGCAAGAAGATGCTGTAAGGACAGGAACTTAGAAGTTCCTGCGCGGCGGAAAGAGAGGAAGCATGAAAACTAGAATAACGGAACTTCTGGGAATTCAATACCCTGTTATACAGGGCGGTATGGCATGGGTGGCGGAATATCATCTGGCAGCAGCGGTTTCCGAGGCGGGAGGTATCGGCCTCATCGGTGCAGGCGGCGCCTCGGCCTCCTTTGTGAGAGAACAGATCCGGAAGACGGGAGAGCTCACAGATAAGCCCTTCGGCGTAAATATCATGCTCATGAATCCTGAGGCCGATGAGATCGCAAAGGTGATAGTGGAGGAAGGCGTAAAGGTGGTTACCACCGGCGCGGGGAATCCCGGTAAGTATATGGCAATGTGGAAGGAAGCGGGGGTAAAAGTGATCCCCGTGACAGCCAGTGTTGCCATGGCCAGGATGATGGAGAGAGCCGGCGCAGACGCCGTGGTGGCAGAGGGTACGGAATCCGGAGGGCATATCGGTTCCGCTACCACCATGACTCTGGTGCCCCAGGTGGTGGACGCTGTGGATATCCCTGTGATCGCGGCGGGGGGAATCGCGGACGGCAGAGGCTTTGCGGCGGCCATGATGCTGGGTGCGGAGGCGGTACAGCTGGGAACCCGCTTTATTGTAGCGAAAGAATCCATTGTACATGACAATTACAAGAAGAAGGTCATTGGCGCAAAGGATATCGATTCCGAGGTGACAGGTCTGAGCCACGGTCATCCGGTGCGCCAGCTGCGGAACAGTATGACCAGGGAATACCTGAAGCTGGAGAAGGCCGGAGCTCCCTTTGAGGAGCTGGAGCAGCTGACCCTGGGTGCACTGCGCAAGGCTGTAGTGGAAGGGGATGTGGTGAACGGCACTCTGATGGCGGGCCAGATCGCAGGCCTTGTGAGCAGGGAGCAGACCTGTGCGGAGATGATACAGGAGATCATGGAACAGGCCGGGAAGCTGCTGAAGCTGTGATGCGAATGAGCTGAGAGCGGATGGAGCACGTTGCATCCGGGAGGGACGGGGATACTTCCGGGTGATGCGGGCGTGTTATGGTTTCTGCGGATTAAGATGCCGTTTGTGCGGCGGAATGAGAGGACAATATGGGAAAAACAGTGTTTATCTTTCCCGGACAGGGTGCCCAGTATGCAGGAATGGGCAGGGAGTTTTATGATACATATGAGACGGCAAGGCAGGTTTTTGCTCTGGCGTCGGAGGCTACGGGGCTGGATCTGGCTGAGCTTTGCTTTACGGAGAATGACAGATTAAATATCACGGAATACACACAGATTGCCATGCTCACCTGTGAGGTGGCGATCCTGAGGGTGCTGGAGGAACAGGGCGTGAAGGCGGATGTCTGCGCAGGCTTGAGCCTTGGCGAGTACGGCGCCCTGGCAGCGGCACGGGTGATGGGATCAGAGGATCTGTTCCGGCTGATCCGCAGCAGGGGGATCTTCATGCAGGAGGCATATCCCACCGGAGGCGCCATGACAGCGGTGCTGGGGCTGGATGCCGATACCATACGCAGGATCTGTGAGGAGACGGAAGGGATCGTATCCATTGCCAATGACAATTGTCCCGGCCAGATCGTTATTACCGGCGAGGAAGCTGCCGTACAGAGGGCAGCCGGGAAACTGACGGAGGCGGGAGCAAAGAGATGCGTGCCCCTGAAAGTCAGCGGGCCCTTTCATTCCGCGCTGCTTGCCGGTGCGGGAGAAAAGCTGGCGGCGGAGCTGGCAGGAGTGGAAGTGCACGATCCCGTGATTCCCTATATCTGTAATGTGGAGGCGGTGCCTGTGACAGAGGCTTCCAGAGTCAAAGAGCTTCTGGCCAGGCAGGTCTCCGGAACGGTCAGATGGCGTGAAAGTATGCTGCGGATGCTGGCCGACGGTGTGGATACTTTCATTGAGATCGGACCGGGCAAGACGCTGACCGGTTTCCTGCGAAAGATTGACAAAGAAGCCAGGGGGATGAATGTGGAGACTGTGGCGGATCTGCAGAAAGTGCTGGAGACGCTGCGGTGACAGCCCGGACGCCGCAGTACGGTACGCGGCCAAAGGAGTATCCCGCCACAGGCTGTGAGAGATAAAGCGGTATCCGTCCGAAAAAGCGCAATACGCTGAGACATGTGTGCGTTTTCCAATGCCGGCGGCGGAAGAAGGGCCCTGCGGTAACTGTATTGTTTGGCGGATGTGGGATCAATTTAAAATGAAACAAAGTGCCGCAGGCGGGATAAGGGCTGTCTGCGGCAATGGAATGGAGGTAGGAAATGCTGACAGACAAAGTTGCTCTGGTGACCGGTGCGAGCCGGGGAATCGGGCGGGCCATCGCCTGTGCCCTGGCAAAGGAGGGGGCACTGGTGCTGGTGAACTATAACGGTTCGAAAGAACGCGCTCTTGAGGTTGTGGAACAGATTGAAAAAGAAGGCGGCAGGGCGGAAGCAGTGGGGTGCGATGTGTCCGATTTTGATGCCTGCGGGAAGATGATCGGGGAAGCCCTGTCAAAATATTCCCATATTGACATTTTGGTAAATAATGCGGGGGTAACCCGTGACGGGCTGATCATGCGGATGTCAGAGGAAGATTACGATCAGGTGCTGGATACCAATTTAAAGGGAGCATTTAACACCATACGGCATCTCTCCAGACAGCTGCTGAAGCAGAAAAGCGGAAAGATCATCAACATTTCTTCCGCTTCCGGTATTCTGGGCAATGCGGGACAGGCAAATTATTCCGCTTCCAAGGCGGGACTGATCGGTCTGACGAAAAGTGTGGCAAGGGAGCTGGCAAGCCGCGGTATCTGTGTCAACGCGGTGGCTCCCGGATTTGTGGACACGGAAATGACCCGGGCCATGTCGGAAAAAGTCAGGGAAGAGGCGGTGAAGACCATTCCCCTGGGCAGGATGGGCAGCGTGGAGGATATCGCCCGGGCTGTTGTCTTTCTGGCCGAAAGCACAGGCGATTACATTACCGGACAGGTATTCTGCGTGGACGGCGGTCTTTGCATTTAAGCGGCGGCACATGCGGAATCGGAATAGGAGAGAGTATGAAAAAGAGAGTTGTTGTGACGGGAATGGGGGCCATTACTCCCATCGGGAACAGTGTGGAGAGCTTTTGGGAGAGCGTGAAGCGGGAGAAGATCGGTTTTGCGCCCATTACCCGCTTTGATGCAACGGAATATAAGTGTAAGCTGGCGGCGGAAGTGAAGGATTTCAAGGCTGAAGACTACATGGATAAAAAGGCGGCCCGCCGCATGGAACTATTCTGCCAGTATGCCATTGCAGCTTCCAAAGAAGCTCTGGAAGATGCCGGTATACGGATGGAGCAGGAGGATCCCTACAGAGTAGGGTGCTCCATAGGCAGCGGCGTGGGCAGCTTACAGGCTCTGGAGAGAGAACACGGCAGACTGATGGAAAAGGGTCCTTCCAGAGTAGGTCCCATGCTGGTGCCCCTGATGATATCCAATATGGCGGCGGGCAATGTCAGTATTGCTTTCGGACTGAAGGGCAAAAGTATTGATGTGGTGACGGCATGTGCATCCGGAACCAACTCCATCGGCGAGGCGTTCCGTACCATTCAGTACGGGGATGCGGATGTGATGGTGGCAGGCGGCACGGAAAGCGCGGTCTGTCCGGTGGGGATTGCAGGATTTACTTCCCTGACGGCTCTCTCCACCTGCCAGGATCCGGAGAGATGCTCCATTCCTTTTGACAAAGACAGAAGCGGATTTGTCATGGGTGAGGGCGCAGGCATTGTGATACTGGAGGAGCTGGAGCACGCAAGGAAACGCGGTGCAAAAATATACGCGGAAGTGCTGGGATACGGATGTTCTTCCGACGCTTATCATATTACTTCCCCGGCGGAGGACGGCTCCGGAGCCGCAATGGCAATGCGGAATGCCTTGGCGGACGGCGGGGTGGAACCTGAGAAGGTGACCTATATCAATGCCCACGGAACCAGTACTCATCATAACGATCTCTTTGAGACCAGGGCGATCAAACTGGCTTTCGGAGAGCATGCAAAGAATCTGAGGATCAATTCCACCAAGTCCATGGTGGGACATCTGCTGGGAGCAGCGGGCGCTGTGGAATTTGTAACCTGTGTCAGAGAGATACAGGAAGACTTTATCCACAGGACAGTGGGGCTGAGGGAGACAGAGGAAGAGCTGGATCTGAACTATTGTATGGAGGCCTTTCAGGAAGAGGTGCCCTATGCCCTCAGTAATTCTCTGGGATTCGGCGGACATAACGCAAGCATCCTGATCGGAAAGTACAGGGCGTGACAGCGGCAGAGGTTCCGCCGGGCCGTGGTGCCGGCCGTATACATGGGAACCGATCGCCGCGGTAGGCAATTGACCGGTATGCGTATCGGAGCACGCAGGGTATGGAAATTCATGCAGAAAGTAACAGTAACAGCCTCTCGGAATCCTGACAGGCTGATTCCGGTTTCTGACAGAATTGTGGCCGGAAAAGCGGGGAATCAACAAAAATGATCTCCGGGAAGCCCTGTGGGAGGGGAAACGGAGATTCCGAGAGTCTATAATAACAGAAAGGAAACAGCCATATGTCAGTCTATACGACGAAAGAGATCATGGAGATCATTCCCCACAGACATCCGTTTCTGCTGATCGATACCATCGAGGAGCTGGAGCCGGGAGTCCGTGCGGTGGGGAAAAAGTGTGTCAGTGCAAATGAGCCCTATTTCCAGGGACATTTTCCGGGGAATCCGGTGATGCCCGGAGTGCTCATCATGGAGGCTCTGGCACAGGTGGGAGCGGTGGCCATGCTGGCGCAGCCGGAGTTTAAGGGACATACCGCTTATTTTGCGGGTATTGACAAGGCTAAATTTCGTCAGAAGGTGCTTCCGGGCGATGTGCTGGAACTGGAGACTGCCATCGTCAAAGTAAAGGGGCCCATCGGGATCGGGCAGGCTGTCGCCAGGGTAAACGGCAGAGTGGCGGCACAGGCGGAATTAACTTTTGCCATTGGTTGAGGAGGTATGATCGTGAAACTGCGCAGGGTAAAACAGAGAGAATTCTTTTCCAAAAAATTCAGCAAAATATATCATGATATCAATTTCAGCAGTACGGAGGCGGAACCTAAAGAAGAGGAAAAAACCGAAGAAGAGCCGCAGGAGAAAGATATATATCTGATCAAGTGTCCCAAGTGCGGGAAGATGGTGGACAGAGACCGGGTGGTGAAGAAAAAGTATATCTGTTATGAGTGCGGCGGATATTTCAGAGTGAAAGCCCACAACCGCATCCGGATGGTGGCTGACCCTCATACCTTTGAGCCCTGGTTCACAGACATGCCCGTCCGCAATCCTCTGGCCTATGAGGGCTATGAAGATAAGCTTGCGGAAGCAAGGGAGAAGACGGGACTGGATGAAGCTGTCACCGTGGGACGCTGCAAGGTATTTGGAGAGGATATCGTGCTGGGCATCTGTGACTCCAGATTCCTGATGGCAAGCATGGGACATACGGTGGGCGAAAAGATCACGGCGGCTATTGAGAAAGCCATTGAATGTAAGCTGCCCGTCTTCCTGTTCTGCTGCTCCGGAGGAGCCCGCATGCAGGAAGGGATCGTCTCTCTGATGCAGATGGCGAAGACTTCCGCGGCGGTCCGGAAGCTGGGAGAGGCGGGCCTGCTGTACTGTACGGTCCTGACGGATCCCACCACCGGCGGCGTGACGGCAAGCTTTGCCATGCTGGGCGATGTTATCATGGCGGAGCCGGGTGCGCTGATCGGTTTTGCGGGTCCCAGAGTGATCAAGCAGACTATCGGGCAGGAGCTGCCTGAGGGCTTCCAGACGGCGGAGTTCCTTCAGGAACACGGCATTATAGACGGTATTGTAAGGCGTGAGAACTTAAAGAAGACCATTTATTTTCTGGTAAGATCGCATCAGTGTCAGGAGAGGGAATATGCCGCTTTCACTCCCGGCACAGAGTCTCACTTCGAGCTGAGCGAGATCCTGAAGGAACAGGTCTGGAAAGTGCGCCCCAAGGATGCCTGGGAAAAGGTGAAGGCGGCGAGGCGCATGGAGAGAGCTTCCGCCTGCGATTACATGAATCATATTTTTGATTACTTTGTGGAGGCGCATGGGGACAGAAGCTTCCGGGACGACCCTGCGATCATCGGCGGCATCGGATTTCTGGATGGGCAGCCGGTGACGGTCATTGCAGATCACAAGGGCAAGGACATAAAGGAGTGCCAGATGCGAAACTACGGTATGCCCATGCCAGAGGGATACCGCAAAGCCCTGCGCCTGATGAAGCAGGCGGAGAAATTCAACCGGCCGATCATCAGCTTTGTCAACACTTCCGGTGCGTTCCCCGGCATTGAGGCGGAAGAGCGGGGACAGGGGGAGGTGATCGCCCGGAACCTGATGGAGATGGCAGCTCTGAAGGTGCCTGTGCTCTGCATTTTCATCGGTGAGGGCGGCAGCGGAGGCGCTCTTGCCACCGGTGTGGGAAATGAGGTATGGATGCTGGAGAATGCCACTTATTCCATTCTCTCTCCGGAGGGCTTTGCGTCCATTCTCTGGAAGGATTCCGGCAAGGCAAAGGAGGCCAGTGAAGTGATGCGGATCACGGCTCAGGACTTAAAGCAGCTGAATGTCATCGAGCAGATCATACCGGAGTTCGGCGGTGCGGATGACAGCACAGCGGAGGCGATCGCCGGTTACTTAAAGGAGAAAATAAAGGAATTTCTGGAGAAATACCGTGGCAGGAGCGGGGAGGAGATCGCAGCGGAGAGATATGAGCGGTTCCGGAAATTTTAGGATTGGGTTCCGGGTTGCCGACTGTTACAGCTGGATCCTCCGGGCTGCTGAATGTGGTACCCGCTGTAAGGTATTCCGGAATTACCTATTGGAACGGATGTGCCCGAAAGTGCGCGGAAGAGTATAAATACAGAAAAGCATGGAGACAGGAGAAGCATGGGAAGTAGAACACATTTGTCAATGAAGATAATCGGAACGGGGAGCGCTCTGCCTGTAAGGCAGGTGAGCAATGAGGATCTGGCCAAGCTGGTGGATACCTCGGACGAGTGGATACGCGAGAGGACCGGAATCGGTTCCAGGCACATCTCCACGGGAGAGACCGCCGCATCTCTGGCGGCGGACGCCTGTAAGAAGGCGCTGGAGAATGCCGGAAAGGAGGCTTCCGAGGTGGAGCTTTTGCTGGTAGCCACTTGTTCCCCGGAGATGGCACTTCCCTGCACGGCCTGTCAGGTACAGGAGCTGACAGGGGCGGAAAATGCCGTTGCCTTTGACCTGAATGCGGCCTGTGCCGGCTTTCTGTTTGCGCTGAACACAGCCTATGCCTATCTCTCGGCGGGGATTTACCGAAACGCCCTGATCGCCGGTACGGAGGTATTGTCCAAGATCATTGACTGGTCGGACAGGGGAACCTGCATTCTGTTCGGAGACGGAGCGGGCGCCGTTGTGGTCGAAGCCTGTGAGGAGGGCGGAGTGCTGGGATTTGTACAGCATTCTGACGGCAGCAGGGGGAAGGTCCTGGCCTGCGGCAGCCGGCAGCTGGAAAATCCCTATTTTACCGGACAGGACTTTATGCGTTATGTACAGATGGACGGCAGAGAGGTATTTGCCTTTGCGGTCCGTCAGGTTCCTGCAAGCATTGAGGAGGCGTTGGAAAAGGCCGGCATAGGGATGGAGGATGTGGATCTCTTTGTGCTCCATCAGGCAAACCGCCGTATCATCGAAGGGATTTCCAGGCGGCTGAAAGCGGAGCTCTCGAAATTTCCCGTCAATCTGGACAGAGTGGGCAACATGTCTTCCGCTGCGATCCCGGTCCTGCTGGATGAACTGAACCGTCAGGGAAGGCTGGTCCCGGGTATGACGCTGGTGCTCTCCGGTTTCGGTGCGGGACTTACTTATGGAGCTTGTGTAATAAAGTGGTAAAAGTCCATTGACATTTTTGGGGAAATTGGTAAATTATATAATGAGGTATTCAGCAACAGCTTCTTACCTCGTTCTCGTTGTGATGAAAGGCGTCGGTAAAACATGGCACAGAATACAAAGCGCTCGATCAATGAATTGTTGGTAAACCTGTTCAATCATGTGATGGATCTGGAGGGAAAGGCGGTTATCACATCACAGTTTTGTGATATTACCAACAACGATATGCATATTATTGAGGCGATCGGAATGGAGGAACCTCGAAATATGTCCGTCATTGCGCATAGACTGTCTGTTACTGTCGGCACCCTGACCACAAATATGAACGGTCTGGAGAAAAAGGGTTATATAAGGCGTGAACGCAGCCAGGAGGACAAGCGTGTCGTTTATGTGCTTCTTACCGAAAAAGGGAAGAAAGCTTTTTATCATCACCGCGATTTTCATAAGAAAATGATAAAGGCTATTGTAAAGGATCTGAGTGAGGAGGAGATGGAGATTCTGTATCGATGTCTCCAAAATCTGAACCATTTTCTGGAGCCGGAAGGAACGACATAAGCCATGGACAAAGAACTGATATTATATGCTGCAGGTGCCACTATGCTTATGGGTATAGTGGCATTATTGCTATTTTTCATCTGCCGATGGTACAGGAAGAATCACAGGAAAAATGTATTGATAAATATGGCGCTGGAGGCATTGGACGAGGTGTTTCCGAGAATTGCAAAGATCAATTACCGTACGGCGGAATGCGTCTTTATCAGGGCCAAGAGCGAAGAAACAACAGTGCCCTTTGAAACATATGACTGGTATGAATTTCGGATCCCGTTTCTGGAAGCCATTTACCCGGAGGACCAGGAGAGGGTCCGGACTTTTACCTCTCTGGAACACATGCGCAGGATCAGGGAGAATGAGCTCCGCAGCGATACCTGTATCTGTAAGAGCAGGCAGAATTCGGCAGAATATCAGTGGATGCAGATGCTCATCATTCCGGCGAAGGAGCCTGATTGTGTCATGATCTATACGAGAGATGCGGATGAGTCGGTAAGAGCCGAAGAACTGTATAAGGAGCAGCTCTGGGAGATGCTGCAGAAGTCCAGGGACGAGGAGGCCTCCAAGACGGAATTTCTGCGGTATATGTGTCATGATCTGCGTATCCCATTGAATGCAATGATGGAATCGAATACGCTCGCAAGGGAAACCATAGGACAGGGAGAGCAGCAGGTCAGAGATTATCTCGCCCGTGCGGAGAGCATTGGAAATTATATACTGACCATGCTGGATGATATTTTTCAAGTCAGTATATTTCGGGAGTGGCGGGTCAGAACCTCCAAAAGGCCTTTTTCCATGCGGGAGATAATGCATAATTGTTACGACTACTGCATGAGAATGGGCGCGGGAGAAAAAAATATCACTTTGAAAATGGAACTGGATGAAAATCTGAAACAGCGGTATAATGGTGATGAGAGCAGACTGACCCAGCTGCTGAACGCATTGTTGGCCAACGCCTGTAAATTTAACTGTCAGGGGGGAAAGATACTGTTGAAGGCATGGCTGGAGGAGACAGGGTACGGCTGGGATGAAGTGGCCGTCTTGGTGCAGGACACAGGCTGCGGTATCAGCTGGGAACAGCTGGTTGTCATCCGGGAGCTGTTCGCCCGGGACAGGCATGTCTCCATGAAAATGACGGAAGGGATCGGATGGGGCTTCTTCTTTGTCAAGCGGGCGCTGGATGCCATAGAAGGCAGGATACAGGCGGAGAGCAAAGAAGGGGAAGGGAGCAGCTTTACGGTCCGTCTGAAACTGGAACATGTGGAAGCTCCCGCGGAAAGGGCCAAAGAAGATCTGCAGGTTCAGGGGCCGGCATTCTTCTCACGAGATGTCTGTGCCCAGGGCACTGGTATGGTTGAAAGTGCGGGAAGTGCTTGGATTGGAGAGTCACATGAGCGCAAATACAACAGGAAATAATCGGTTCGGTAATTTGAAGACGATGATATATGGGCGGACAGCTGTCATCATGCTGGGATTTCTGGCACAGCTGGCGCTGCTGATTATTGCCTTCTTTCTGCTGCGAAGCTACAGTTATCTGTTTTATATCTTTTTTCTGATCATCAGCGGTGTGGCGGTGGTTCATATTTTTAACGCGGCGGGCAATCCCGATATGAAGCTTGCCTGGATGTTTCCCATTGCCATTTTTCCCATATTCGGGGCCATATTCTATACAACGATCATTCTGCAGCCCGGAACCAAGGTTCTGTACGGCCGGCTGCAGAAGCTTTCACAGTATACCAGGACATATGTAAAACCGCGGCCGGAGCTGGAGGAAAAGCTGCGCCAGGAGAGTCCTTCCATGGGACAGCTGGCCCATTATCTGGAAGCGTATGACAACAGTCCTGTCTATGACAATACTCAGGTGACATACTATCATCTGGGGGATGAACAGTTTCCCGCCATGATCGAGGAGCTGCAGAAGGCGGAGAAGTTCATTTTTATGGAATTTTTCATTGTCAGCGGGGGCATGATGATGGAGACCGTGATCGATGTCCTGAAGGAGAAGGCAAAGCAGGGAGTGGAAGTGCGCTTCCTGTATGACGGCACCAATGTGCTGTGGAATCTGCCAAACTTCTTTCCGAAGATGATGGAGGAGGAAGGGATCAAATGTAAGATGTTTTCTCCCATCAGGCCGATCTTTTCTCCACATTACAATAACCGGGATCACCGTAAGATCCTTGTGGTGGACGGGCGGGTGGCATTTACCGGCGGGATCAACATTGCGGACGAATACATCAATGAAAAGATGCGTTTCGGGCATTGGAAGGATGTGGGCATAAAGCTTACCGGAGACGCGGTGGAACGCTTTACCTATATGTTCCTGGAGCTTTGGGACGAGTCGGAAAAGCAGAAGGAGGCATATGAGAAATATGTCTGTCCCGACGATGTGTCCCGTCCCAGCGACGGATATGTGATCCCATACAGCGTCTGCCCTCTGGGACCGGAGCGCGTGGGGGAGAAGGTATATCTGGATATCATTAACACGGCGCACACCTATGTGCATATCATGACACCCTATCTGATCCTGGATCATCAGATGATGGTGGCGCTGTGTTTCGCGGCCAAAAGAGGAGTGGAAACAGTGATCATCATGCCCCATGTGCCGGACAAGAAGTATGCCTTTATGCTGGCTAAAACGTATTACAATGATCTGCTGGAAGCGGGAGTGAAGATTTATGAGTATGAACCCGGCTTTGTCCATGCGAAACTGTTTGTGGCGGATGACCTGAAAGCGGTGGTGGGAACCGTGAATCTGGATTACCGCAGCCTGTATCATCATTTCGAGTGCGGCGCGGTACTTTACCGGAATTCGCAGATACAGGCGATGGAGAAGGATGTGCAGGCAACTCTGGAAAAATGCATCGGGATGAAGGCGGAGGATTACAAAAAATTAAAGCTCAGGGAGAGATTCCTGGGACGGCTGATGAGAGTTGTGGCACCTTTGATGTAGGTGCCATTCTTTCACAGTTCAGGCAGCCCCTCCCGCGAAGTCAGTTTGGGTTTTGGAAAAGAAATGACAAAAAGCCTTTTTTCGTGAAACTTTTTTGCCGAAAACTCGTTTCATATTCAGAGATGTGACAGGGGGAGGAGGAAATGCTTTGAAAGATACGGAGATCATGGACCTGTACTGGGCCAGGGATGAGCGGGCTATTCATGAGACCCAGCACAGATACGGCAGATATTGTTACAGTATTGCTTATAACATATTGAAGGACAGGGAGGATTCGGATGAGTGCGTCAACGACACATGGCTGCGGGCATGGAATGTGATGCCGCCCAGACGGCCGGAACGGCTGGAACTGTTTCTGGGAACCATCACCCGCAATCTGTCTTTTGATAAATGGAAGGGGAAGCATGCCATGAAACGTGGGAGCGGCGGAGTGACAGTGGCGTTGGACGAGCTGGTGGAATGCGTGCCTGACAGGCATAATACGGAGGAAGAGGTGGAGGCGGCGGAGCTGGAAAGGCTGATAAATGACTTTCTGCATTCCCTGCCGGAGAGAGAGTGCAATGTATTTCTGCGCAGGTACTGGTATGTGGAGGAATATAGTGAGATCGCGAAACGTTACAGCATAAAGCTGAATACGGTAAAGACAATTCTTTTCCGCACAAGGGCGCGATTGAAGGAGTTTCTGGAAAAAGAGGGGGTGATGCTGTGAGCGACCAGGCGATGAGGATCTTTGAGGCTCTGTCCGGTGTGGACGGGGAGCTTTTGGAGAGGTGTGACCGGAAAGCGGTGCGGGAGAGCGCAGGCGTACACAGGCTGTTGGGGAAATACGGCAGAACCATGGCGGCATGTATCTGCCTGATAGCGGTGGGCGCGGCGGCGTGGAGCGGATATCGGTTTGTCACGGGGTCCTGCGGATCGGGCGCTTCCGGAGCGAACCAATCTCCCGCACGGTGGGCTGACCTGGCTCTTATCCCCATCTGACGCTGCCGACGAT
>CAMWWF010000045.1 GCA_947177885.1 uncultured Lachnospiraceae bacterium | reverse complement strand
TGCTGGGACTGATCGGAGAGTACATCGGACGTATTTATATCAGCCTGAATAATTCGCCCCAGTATGTGATCAGAGAGAAGATCAATCTGGAACAGGCCGCACCGGGAACGGAGCGGGGTAAATTTGAGTGAAGCCGGAAGGGATTACGGATGAGCAGACTGATAGATTGGTGGAAACGGGATAAGAGGTATCTGACCATGGTGAAAGCCGTGCTGATGGCGCTTTTGCCGGTGTTGTGCTGCCTGGTGTACTGCGCCATGCAGGGCAGGAGTATCGCGGAAGTATATCTCCCCGGTTCGGAATGGAATGATGAGCTGTTTTATTATAAGCAGGTGGAAGGGATTGTCAATTTCGGGTATCCCCAGGGATATTTCGGATTCGATGAGAGTCATGCCCTGAAGCTTTCCTTCGCGGCATGGAGCCCTGTGCTGGTGTTTCCGTGGATCCTGTGGGGAATGGTATTTGGATGGAATATGATGTCACCGGTCATCTGCAATATTCTGCTGATGACATTGGCCTGTTTTCTGTTTGTGTGGCTGGTGAAGCCCGACTGGAAGCAGGTTGGGATCACATCGCTGCTGTTCTGTCTGTATACGCCTTTTGTGAGATACATGCTGTCAGTGATGCCGGAAGTGATCTGTTTCAGCCTGCTGATCATTTTCTACAGTCTCGCCGTGAATTACCTGAACAGGGAGAGGGCGTACAAGCTGGCGGTTCTGTTCGCGCTTTCCGGGCTGTTGACGTTGATGCGGCCTTATATGTTACTGTTTATGCTTCTTCCCGCCTATTTCTGGATCCGGAGAAACCGGTGGAAGGGATTTATCGGCTCG
Organism: uncultured Lachnospiraceae bacterium; assembly: GCA_947177885.1. The sequence goes on along the minus strand of CAMWWF010000045.1, from coordinate 12,298 downwards.
GCTGTTGTGTTTGCGGTTGTTCTGGCAGTGTATGCCGCCATCAAGCATTATCTGGGGGCGGAATATTTTGCGCCTCTGTTCTTTACGGACTGGGTGGATGCCTTTTTTGAACAAGGATTGTTCGGCGGGATCCGGTATACTCTCGGAAAGCTTTATTATATGGCTTCTTCTTTCAAGGCGCATACGATACAGGGATTTCGCACCGGCCTGGCATCGGGAGCCTTCTTCGCAGGCTATCTGATCATGCTGCTGGTAATGTTGGGACAGAGCGTGAAGGATTTTGGCTCGTTGAGACGGCTGAAAGGAAAAACGGTGGCGCAGGGGAAGGAAGGAAAAAGGAAAGAAGCACAAAAGGAAGAGGTGCGAAATGCTGCGCAGGAATCGGGATCAGGGTGGAATAAGGCGGAAGCGGACAGGCAGGAGTCAGAGAGAACGGAAGAAGATGTGCAGGCGTCTGTAAAGGATCAGGTGTGCATGGGAGCACTGAGAAAGCAGCTGACCATTGAAGTGCATTTTGTGATCAGCCTTGTGGCAATGCTGTTCGCGCTGTTATTAATGTACAAGCTGACTGAGGGCAGCAAGCATCTGCTTACTTTTATGGCCGCAGGGGTATTTGTGATCGGTATGTCGGAGACGAAGTTCTTTAAGAAGGCGGTGGTGACAGGTGCGGCTTTCGCATACTTCTATTCTTACATGGCATTGGATCCTTATGATTATCAGGTGCCTTTTGCGGAGGAAGAGAGGGTGGCTCAGGTGGAGACCTGGCGGGAGGCGCTGGCGGACACCATGGTATTGGACCGGGAGACGGTGCCGGGCTATGAGAACTCGGTGATCTGGGTACTCTGGGATCAGGGACCGGAGACGGCTGAAAATGTGAAGTGGCAGCTTCTGTATGCGCTTCCGAAAGGATTCGGGATCAGCTGTTGCGGTAAGGAATATGTGGTGGAACATTTTGCGGAGCTGCAGAGTCGCTACATTGCAACTCTGGCAGGCGGAGAAGTGGATGCCGGATGCCGTGAGGCCGGATATACGGAACTGAACAGGGATGAGGATATGGCTCTCTATCAGGTATACTGACAGAGAGCCGTTTGACGGAGCGGCCAACCCTGCGCCTGATCGTCCCTGCGGATCTGTGTGCATCTTTAACAGTTCCTAAGTTCTCCCGGTCTGCACGCCCCGGGGACAGCATTTTTCAAACACGCTCCAGGCTTTTGCAGGCGGGGTCACCGTATCATGCGGCTGAGATTTGAACCGATCAGGAAGCGGCAGAAGTCGTTGGGGTGAACCTGATCGGCCAGATATTGTCCCTCGTTTTCAGGCGTGATGCCAAGATCGTGGTAGTTGTCCAGCACGTCGGTCTGAAGCTCCTGTGACAGAGAGAGGACGGCATTTACATAGTCTGTCAGCACATAGCCGTCCGTACCGTGGGGCTCGGTTCCGTTTTCGAAGATGGAGGAAAAGTTAGGGGTACAGAGGATGATCTGGGCATCCGGTTCGTTTCCCCGTATGAGCTTCACTGCTGTCCGCACGGCGCCATTGTAAGTGGCAATATTGTAAGGTTCGTCTGACGAGATGGGATATCCGGAAAAGTAATCGTTTAAGCCGTAATTGATCACGAAACAGACCTGTCTGTCCGGAGAGGCATTTTCCAGATAAGAGGCAATTCCGTCATATACCTGCGTATTCGGCGGGAGTACGGATAAGTCTCCCTGAAAAAAGGCATCTATGATGCCGGGCAGGGAGATCAGAAGGCCGGGCATCATGGCGGCGCTGTTGCCGCCGTAACCGCAGTTATAGATTTCCGCGCCGGTGAGTCCTGACACTACCCCCGGGATAGAGGTGCTGTCGGTATAATTTCCGATCACGCTGTCGCCGAAGAAAACGACACAGCGATCCGACAGATCGGGATATGCCGATGGATCGTTTCGCAGAGCGAAAGTCAGTGTGGCCAGCGCTTCCGCACAGGCAGCGGCATTTTCTCCCGTGATCTGAAAGCCGTGATCCCTGTCGCTGTAGGCCATGAGCAGTCTGGCAACATCCCCATTGACGGACCAGCCATCCTGATAATTTCCGGGGTTGGCGATCAGCCACTCCTGGGCGCCGAAACAGTAAAAATTTGCTTCCGGGATCTCCGGTGCGGCAGAGATAAAATTGCGGTAAGCGGACAGAGTCTCTTCGTATTCCTTTTGGGAAAGGGTTTCCCAGTAATCTGAAGGGGGATAGGATAGTATGACCTCAAAAGTAATACCGGGATAACGACTCAGCAGTTTCTGCAGCTTCCAGGGATCTGTCAGATCGGGCCGTATTCCCAGATAGGCTGTGGTGATCTGGTTCCCGGAGGCGGAGACTTTCCGCAGATAACTTTTCAACACGGAGAAGGAGGGAATACAGTAGGATGACTTGAGAAGATTCATGCCCCTGTAGTAAGAATAATCTTCTTCCCTGAAAGTATCTATGGGATACATGGAGAAAAACACGGAATCGTATTCCGCAGAGGCGATCTGCTGATAGTCTGCCCGTTGCAGTTCGCTTTTGTAAGTACCTGTCAGGACGATGAACAGACAGCCGGCGGCTGTGACTGCAAACAGGACAAGATTCAGAATGAATTTTCGGTTTGGTCTTAATGGGCCTTTCATAAAGGGAATCCTTTCTGTCACAGATTATTGGCAAATCAGTTTCAGTGTAGCACATTTCAGGCGAAAGCGCCATGCTGAATGGAAAAATATTGCGAATCTTTGTGGGGCGGGTTATACTAAAGATTATGGTAAGAATCGGAAATGCGTCAGGATGGAAGGGATGCGGCACCACATGGGAAAAATGGAGACGGGTATGAAAGAATACAAAGAAAATTTTACGGCGCTGTGTAAAAATAAAATCTATCTGCTGTCACTGGTCCTGACAGCTGTGATGGCATATGGCTTTATGGTGACTCATCAGACGGTGGGGATCGATGACACGCCCTATTCCTATTACTTTCAGGAAGGGCTGGTGGCCATCGTGGGACGCTGGGTGCTGTATCTGTTGAATAAGGTACTCTTTATAGGAGAGTTTGCCCCTTTGGTGACTGATCTGGCGGGAGTGTTGCTCCTTATGGCGGCAGTGACGGTGTGGGCGGCCTTATTCCGGGTGATCCTGAGGGAAAAAGTGCCGGAATGGGGCTATCTGTTCTTTGCCTGCGTCTTTCTGTCCTGTCCGCTGATCAGCGAAGTGTACACCTATTATCTTCACAATGGAATTTCCATCGGTTATCTCTGTGCCGGGATCAGTCTGTGTTTTCTCAGGCAGTGGTGGGAGGAGCCGGGAAAACCTGTGTGGTCTGCCGGTTCGGTCTGCTTTTTGTGGATCGCGCTTGGGTGTTATGAATCCTTTATGGTGGTGTGGCTGCTGGGAGTTCTTCTGCTGCTTTTGACGGAAAAATACGGTGACGTAAAGCGCAGGATATTTTTTTCCCTGCTCCTGTCAGCCGGGGCGGCGGTCTGTGCTGTGGTACTGCGCAGTCTGATGATCGCCGCGGTGACGGGTATTTTCGGCCTGGGCCATATGAAGGATGAGGCGGTGCTCCGCTCTGTGACGGAGATGGCGTCCTGGATATTCGAACCCGGAGCGGGAGCGGAATTTGCCATGATGCTGAAGCGGATCTATGTCATGTACGGGGTATTCGCCTATGCCTATCTTCCTGTCAGAGTGTTTGTGGCGTCAGCTGCATTCCTGTTTCTATATAGTATTTACGGAAGCATCCGCAAGAGAAGCGGCTGGATCATAGTGTTGACTGCAGGAAGCTTTATTGCGGCTTTTTTGCTGGTCATCGTGGAGGGGAAGACAACACTGTATCGGTCGGCTCAATTTCTTCCTGTCATCTGTGGGTACGGTGTGCTCCTGCTTTGTCTCTGCCTGGGGGATATAAGGAACAGCCGCCTGCTGCACCGGAGGGAAAGGCTGGGACGATTCTGCAGCGGAGCGGTGATCTTCGGACTCTGCACAGTTACATGGAATCAATGCACGGATATGAACCGCTGGTTTTACGTGGATCACATGAAATACGAGGCTGCAAAAGAGACAGTGAGCAGAATTGCCTATGCGTTGGAGAAGGATTTTGACACGGAGGACAAACCGATTGTATTTACCGGTTCGTATCAGATTCCGCGGGAATTGATCCAGGCGGCATATGTGCCTTATAACTCGGAGACCTTCTACCGGATGAAACGTTGGACGGATCCGGTGGACGAGCATCTGCTGGAGAAATTTTACAGGGATTACGGTGTATGGGTGGCACAGACTCCCGCCCTGTCTGTGATCGAGTGGGGCAGGTATGCGTTTGACACGGACGAGGAGCTGATCAGATTCTTCCGTATGCACGGCCATGTGCTGCGGCCGTATCTTTCGACGGAGAATTATGCGGCGGCGGAGACGGCTTCTTTGGAACTGCCGGGATTTCCCCAGGAGGGGTCGATCGTGGATATGGGAGACTATATTATTGTACACTTTTAGAAAACGTGCCCGTGCATCCGTTAGATCAGTGCAAATGCGGTAATACGGGAAATATGCGATATATTGGGATTTGCTGCCGGGTCGGGGAATCTGCCGTCGGCGGCAGCGGGATCGGGAGGATACAGCCTTGGGGGAAAAGCGACAGAGCGGTTTCGGGTATCAACTGAACAGAGTGATTTCGGCAGTGGACAGGATGCCTCTGTGGTGGGTGGGATTACTGCTTCTGACAGTAACTTTTGCCCCTTATCTGATTTTGGGAGAGGGCAGTGTCTTTCCCGTACATGATCAGCTGGATGAGACGCTGATGACATATGTGCTCAATGCGAGGCATTTTCCGGTTGGGGAGGAAGCTGTTTTTCCCGAACTTCTGGGAGGGATCAATGCCAGCGGAATGCAGCCGTCTGCCGTATTGTTTATCCTTTTGTATCGGTTTTTGCCGGTTTTTACAGCCTTTGTGTTACAATATCTTATTGTGAGTGCGGCGGGGTTCTTTGGAATGTATGGCAGTGTGAAGGAGATAACGGGCAGCAGCATTCTGGCTGTGGCTGCGGCGGGCTGTTTCTGTCTTCTGCCCATTCAGCCGGTCTACGGACTCTCCGTGCTGGGAGTGCCGCTGCTTTTGTACTGTTTCCTGAAGCTGTATCACAGGAAGCATGTGGCAGGATGCTTTGCGGGAATCCTGTTCTTCGGCCTGACCACACATCTGGTCCTGATCGGCTATGTGGTATTGGGTTTCTGGCTGCCGGCAATTCTGTGGATGCTTGTGAAAAAGCGTCATAATCGTTGGATATATCTGGGTTTTCTGTGGCTGACGGGAATCTACATCGGGGTAAATCACCGTCTGTTCGGCGAACTGCTGCTGGGGAAGAGCGGTTATGTCAGCCACAGGGAGGAATTGGTAAATCATGCGGCGCCTTTTGGGGAGACGGTAAAGAGAGTGTTTTTGGAGAGCGCCCAGCATGCGCCTTCTCTGCATCATAATCTGATCCTGCCTGTTGTGGTGATGCTGATCCTGGGGATCGTCTTTCGCAGGAAACTGGAGAAAACGGGAAGGCTGCGGCTTACGGCCGCCTGTCTCGGCATGGCGGTTCTGGGAGGGATCGCGCTGCTGTACGGTGTGTGCCTTTCACCTCCGGCAGTGGACTTTAAGAACGGCTGTCACGGATTTCTGCGATATTTTCAGCTGGAGAGATTCTACTGGCTGTATCCCGCGGGCTGGTATCTGGAATTTGTTCTGTGTTATTCCATATGGTGGAATCATGGTGCCTGCGGATCGGACAGCGACGGCGGCGATACGGAAAGGTATTCTGCGGAAACACATCCCCGGAAAAGGGATCTTATAAAAAAGCATTCGGCTCTGAAATTAATAGTATTGGTGTGTCTGCTGCTGCCCACAATGCTGGAGATCAAGGTGGAATCCAATTTTTATCTCAACGTGAATCAGATCAATAACGGATCCGGTGTCACAGGATATATCACATGGGAAAGCTTTTACGCGGAAGAGTTGATGGAACAGTTGGAGGAGGTCATCGGCAGGGACATGAAGACCTACCGTGTGGCTCATCTGGGGATGAGTCCGGCGCCTTCCCTGATGCATGGTTTTTATACGGTGGACGGATATTCCAATAATTACCCTCTGGAGTACAAGCATTTGTTCCGCAGGGTCATTGAGAAGGAGCTGGTAAAAAATGAACAGACCAGACTGTATTTTGATGAGTGGGGAAGTCGCTGCTATCTTTTTAACGGGACTACGGGAAATGCGTGGATGTTGGGAAAAGCGGCGGGGATCAGATATGAAGGACTGGAGTTTGATCTGGAGGTGCTGAAGGAGCTGGGCTGTGAGTACATCTTTTCCGCAGGAGAGATCCTGGACAGCGAGGCAATGGGACTGAAGTTTCTGGGGTATTATGAGACAGACACCAGTTTTTGGGGTGTGTGGCTCTACAAATTATAAATTTTGGATTTTTTCCTTAAATTTCTTTTAAATATCGGAGGTTTATTTTACTATATCTTTAAATTGTGTTAGAATAATGGCGATTCTTTTGACAAGTTTCTTATATTGTCTGTGCCGGCGGGAGCGTACTGTAATATGAAAAGAAATCCAAAGAAGTGGCCCAGGATATATGTGTGCCACACTTATTATCATGTATATGTGACCTTTTTGAAAGAATTGAAGCTTTCCGGAGAGCAGCAGGGTCAGGCGACTTTGGTGCTTTCGCGCATGTCAAACGATTTCGAGGAGTTGAAAAGTCGTGTGGAGGCTTCCGGGTTGTTTCGGGAAGTGATAGAATTTGACGAGAAACGGGAGGATTTCTTCCCGGAGCTTGCAAAGTGGAGGAAGGGGACGGGAGGATTTCTGGGAAATCTTTATTGCCGTATCCGTTTCACGAAGAGGTATGCGGAACTGGAAGCGCCATATGTGCCGGTGGATTTCAGGGAGTATGAGGATATTTATGTGTATTGTGACTCTGATCCGATCGGATATTATCTGAACAAGAATAAGATCTGTTATCATGCTGTGGAGGACGGATTGAACTGCCTGAAGAATTTTGATGCCGCACGGTATGACAACAGAGGACATTTCAGGCTGAAAGCATTTTTGTCCCGGAAACTGAATCTTATTTTTGTGCAGAACGGTTATGGGAAGTATTGTCTGGATATGGAGGTCAATGATATCTCGGCTATACGATATCCCTGTCCCCAATATATAGAGGTGTCCAGGAAGGCGCTGGTGGACCGGCTGACAGAGGCGGACAAGGAGTTGATCTTAAGAGCGTTTATCCGGGATATGGACGGGCTGAAAAAGCAGTTGTCTGAGAGCCGGGGAGAGGAGAATAAGATACTGATCCTGACAGATCCTCTGTGCACCCTGGATGTCCGGGAACGGATCTTCAGAGACATCATCAGGATGTACGAGCCGGAGGGAAAAATCTTTCTCAAGCCTCATCCCCGGGATGTTCTGGATTACAGTGAGAAATTTCATGAATATCCTCAGTTTGACGCCAAAATTCCCATGGAGATGTTACAGTTTTTCCCCGGGGTGCGCTTCCGTAAGGTTGTGGGGGTTTTTACGGAAATCGGGGATCTGCCTTTTGCGGAGGAGACGGTCTGTCTGGGAGCGGATTTCATGGATGCCTATGAAGATCCGCTGATCCACAGACAGAATGAGCAGATCTGAGTCTCCCGCGTGAGAATGCAGGGGCAGGGAAGGTGAGAAGAGTGGCGGCATGGAGGATTGCTTGGAGATATGTTTAAGATAATTAAAAAGTTGCAGGTCTTACTGGATAAGAAGCAGAAGCGCGCCATGGGCGGCCTGTTCCTGCTGATGGTCATAGGAGCCTTTTTGCAGACCGCAGGCGTGGGGCTGCTGGTGCAGGTGGTAAATGTGGTCATTGATCCTGACGCGGTGGAGAACAGCGCCACAGTGGGAATGCTGTACCGTTTTCTGGGATGCGGCAGCTATGACGGATTTTCCGTGATGGTGATGGCGCTGCTGATCGCGGTATTTGTGGTGAAGAATGTTTTTTTGTATTTTCAGCAGAAGCTGACTTTTGCCTTTGTTTATACGAATCAGTTCAGGACGTCGGAGCGGATGATGCGCAATTATCTCCGCAGAGGCTACGAATTTTATCTCAATGCGGATACGGCGGTGGTGCAGAGAAGCATTACCTCCGATGTCAACAATATGTATGCGTTGATCCTTGCCGTGCTGCAGCTGCTGTCTGACGGCGTGGTGTCCCTGTTCATTGTGAGCTATTGCTTTATGAATAACGGCGCCATGACGGCCATGCTGGCAGTGGTGCTGCTGGTGCTGATGTTTGTGATCAAGAAGGTGCTGAAACCCATTATGTATAAGGCGGGAAAGGAGAATCAGGATTTTTACAGCGGACTGTTCAAATGGATCTCCCAGACGGTTCAGGGGATTAAGGAGGTCAAGGTAAACGGCAAGGAGCAGTATTTCGTCTCCGAATATAGAAAGTGCGGGAAGGGGTATGTGGACGCGGTTCGGAAGTACAGCCTGTACAATAATATTCCCAAGCTGCTGATCGAGACGGCATGTGTGGCAGCCATGATGGGTTATATGATCTTTCAGGTGATATCGGGGATGCCTACGGAAGAGCTGGTAACGGCCATGGCGACTCTGGCGGCCGCTGCCATTGTACTGCTTCCCGCAGTGAACCGTATCAATAACCAGATCAATTCTATTGCCTATTTTGAGCCTTTCTTCATGGGGGTCAGCGACAACCTGCAGGATGAGATACAGGGGGATAAGGTGGATCTGTCCTTTGCCACGGATGAGGAGGAAAAGCTGCCCGTGACCGGATCCATTGAATTAAGGGACATCACTTATGCCTATCCCAATACGGACAAGCTGATCTTTGACCATGCGGAGCTGACCATTCCCATCGGGGCATCTGTGGGGATCGTGGGAACCACCGGCGCCGGCAAGAGCACCGTGGTGGACATTCTGCTGGGGCTGTTGGAGACAAAGAGCGGTACGGTCTGTGCGGATGGTGTGGATGTCAGGCAGAACTATCGTAGATGGCTAAAAAATATCGGCTATATTCCGCAGATGATCTTTATGCTGGATGATACCATTCGGAGCAATGTGGCTTTCGGGGTGCCCAGAGAGAAGATTGATGAGGACAGGCTGTGGGAGGTATTAAAGGAAGCGCAGCTGGACGAATTTATCCGGTCACTGCCGGAGGGACTTGACACCGGTATCGGAGAGAGAGGGATCCGTCTCTCCGGGGGACAGAGGCAGCGCATCAGTATTGCCAGGGCATTGTATCATGATCCGGAGGTGCTGGTGCTGGACGAGGCCACTTCCGCACTGGACAATGACACGGAGGCGGCGATCATGGAGTCCATCAACAGGCTTCACGGCAGAAAGACGCTGATCATCATTGCGCACCGTCTGCAGACCATTGAAAAGTGTGACCTTGTGTACAGAGTGGAGGGCGGTAAGGCAGTCCTTGAGAGAGGCAGCTTATGAAGCTGAGTATTATTGTGCCGGTGTACAATATGGCGGCAGGGGGAAAACTAAATTACTGTATGGACTCGCTGGTGAATCAGACCCTGGAGGACTATGAGATCCTGGCGGTGAACGATGCCTCCACGGACAGCTCCCTTGCCATTTTGCGGGACTATGAGAAGGCTTATCCCCACAGGGTGAAAGTCGTCACCTATCCTCAGAACAGACGTCAGGGCGGAGCCAAAAATGAAGGGCTTAAGTTCGCCCGGGGCGAGTGGGTGGGTTTTATCGACAGTGATGACTGGGTGACGCCTGATTTCTATGAGAAGCTGATCCGAAAGGGGGAGGAAACCGGAGCGGATCTGGTGGGATGTGATTACAATCTGGTGTCAGAGCACACCTTTCAGGTGGGAAAGATCGTACAGAACAATACCATGGATCAGACAGGCGTACTGGACAGGGAAAAGCATAAAAGCCTGCTGATGCGTATGGGAAGTATGGTGATCAAGGTCTACCGGCGGAGAGTCATCGTGGAAAACGGGCTGGATTTTCCGGAGGGGATCTTTTACGAGGACAACTGTGCCGGGCCGCTGTGGTCTCTGTATTTTACCCGGTTTGAGAAGGTGGAGGAGCCTCTGTACTATTATTACCAGCATCAGGTGTCCACAGTGCATGGCATAACAGAGGAAAAGTGCCGGGATCGCATGAAAGCGGCGGCAATGCTTTATGACCGGTGCAAAGAGCGGGGATTTTTGGGAGAGTATGAGAGTGAGATCGAGTATCGATTTGCGGAACTGTATTATGTGAATACTTTATTTTCCTATATGGCGGGGGTGGAGCACCCAAAACTGTCTTTTGTGAGAGAATTGCGGGCGGGAATCAGGGAGCGCTTTCCTTTGTTTGAGAGGAATGCCTATTACCGGAAGTATACCGGCAGGGAGGAACAGCAGCTGATCGCATTGCAGCAGAAGTGGAATCTTGGATTTTATCTGTTGTATCGTTTGAAGCTGTTCGTCCGGAAAAGGGCAAAAGGAATGTGAAACGGAAACATTCCCGGAAAATGGAAACATACTGTCGGATGGCAGGGCTGAGAGGTGCGGATCAAATGGTGACAACCGTGATAGGACCATGGGCATGAGAGCCTGATCCGGGAACGCTGAAAGGTGCAGATTAAAATGAGAACGATAGCGATCATTACGGCGAGAGGCGGAAGCAAGCGGATTCCGCGGAAAAATATCAGGGAATTCTGTGGGAAGCCCATATTGGCATATTCTGTTGAGGCAGCGGCTGCCGCCGGTGTGTTTGACCGTGTCATGGTGTCCACGGAGGATGAGGAGATCGCTGATATTGCGAAAAAATACGGCGCTGAAGTGCCCTTTGCACGCAGTGAGAAAACGGCGAATGATTATGCTTCCACCAGTGATGTGCTGCTGGAGGTGCTGGAAGAGTATGAAAAGCGGGGAGAGAGGTTTGATATCGGCTGCTGTATCTATCCCACCGCTCCTTTTGTGACGGGAGAGAAGCTGAGAAATGCGGTGGAGAGGTTGAGAGAGTGCGACGCAGATTCTCTGGTTCCGGTGGTGGCATTTTCCTATCCTCCCCAGCGGGCGCTGATCATGGAGGAGGGAAGGCTGGTGTTCAGTCATCCCGAATATCTGGACAGCCGTTCTCAGGACCTGCAGCCACATTATCACGATGCGGGGCAGTTTTATGTGTTCCGAACGGCAGCTTTTCGGCGCACGAAAAAAGTCATGACGGGAAACATCCTGCCGCTTGTGGTGCCGGAACTGGAGGTACAGGACATTGATAATCCTACGGACTGGCAGATCGCGGAGATGAAATATCGGCTGATGCGGATGTCGGGTTGTGACGGTTCGGACGGGCCGCTGATCCGATAGGAAAAAATTTCCCCGTTAGGGGAGTCACAGTGCGGGAATGGAGGGAAAATAATTGGAGAACTATTTATCGAGGGAAGAGCTTAAGGAGCTTGGCTTACAGGAATATGGTGAGGATGTGCGTATCGGCAGGCATGCGGTGCTCTACAGCCCGGAGAAGCTGAGAGTGGGCAGCCATGTGAGGATTGACGATTTTACGGTTATCAGCGGAACGGTTACCTTGCAGAATTACGTTCATATTTCACAGTTTTGCGGACTCCACGGAGGAGATGCGGGTATTGTGATGGAGGACTTTTCGGGGCTTGCGGGAAAGTGTACCATTTATGCCGTGTCGGACGATTACAGCGGGGCTTCCATGACGAATTCCATGGTGCCCGACAAATACAGACCCGGCATGATCAGCAAGCCGGTGCGAATCGGAAAATATACCATTCTCGGCTGTAACAGTGTGGTTCTGCCGGGCGTGACGGTGGCGGAAGGCACGTCGGTGGGAAGCCTGTCCCTCTGCAATAAGAGTACGGAAGAGTGGTCCATATATGCGGGCATTCCCGCCAAAAAGATCGGAGAGCGCAGGAGGGATATTCTGGAGCTGGAAAGACAGATGCGGGTGGATGGCGCAATGGCGGAGTAAGCAGGCGAAGCTGTTCCGATACGCATTTCCGGAATGCAGGTCTGAAATGCGGGAACGGAACCGGAAAGGAGAAGGTTATGGAGAAGGAAATATATATCGGCAAGCGTCTCATCAGCGAGGACTCCCCTGTTTTTGTGATCGCGGAGATGTCCGCCAATCACCTGATGGATTTTGACCGTGCGGTGGCGATCATGAACGCGGCCAGGGAGGCGGGGGCGGATGCCGTTAAAATACAGACCTACACGCCTGACAGTATCACTTTAAACTGTGAGGATCCCTGTTTTCAGCTCACACAAGGAACGCTGTGGG
>CAMWWF010000044.1 GCA_947177885.1 uncultured Lachnospiraceae bacterium | reverse complement strand
GTGTAGGACGGAGGGACAAAGCTTTTTCCCTTTGCGATCTTCTCCCTCATCAGCTTTCCTGCCACCCTGAAATTCCGCATGCAATAGCTGGGCGAAGCATCCGGTACACGATCATTCAACGCCTCCCACTGGTAGGGGATCACCTCTGTACGCACCAGCTCCTGTTCTCTTCCCCAAAAGTCATCTGTGATCCGTATCCGCTTCAGATCCAACGGACGGCTGTAATTTTCACTGTTCATCCCCGTGTCTGCCTTTCTCCATGGTAATCCTGCAACAAAAAGGAGCCCCTGCCCGCATCCGCCGCTTCCGGTCTTATTCCTCCCAGATAGGCTCTATGCAGATATTCAGATCCACTTCGGAATTGATCCCCGCCACCTTTCCGTGGGGTGTGTACTGCCATACCTTGTATTCATATGGATAGTACAGCATCTCACTGTAAGAGGCAAACCACTTGTCATAATCCTCCAGCGCCGCCACATCGATCTTCAGGGCGCCCATTTCCGTGTTGTGGTAGATCATGGGCTTATAGCCTGCCGCCTCGATGGTCTGACAGAACAGCAGTGTCAGATTCGTCCTTTCCTCCTGCGTAAGATTGTTCATACGCCCGTTAGCGCCTGACACCAGCTCCACATCAAAGACAATGGGACATTCCAGCTGATAGGGCGCGACCTTCTGCAGGACCAGATTGGCCTCCTCCAGGATCTCCTCCTCCGTGATCGCCTGGCTGTAGATGTAGACACCGGTCTTGATACCCGCCGCCTGCGCACCCTGCATGTTCTGGTCAAAGTAGCTGTCTTCCTCCATCTTTCCCGTTCCGTAGCCGCGGTACGCCACCCGGATGAATGCAAACTCCACTCCGTCCTGCGCCACCTTTTCCCAGTCAATATTTCCCTGATGCCTGGATACGTCAATCCCCTTGTGGGAGATCACCTGATCGCCGGACATATACTGGATCTCCCCGCTCTCCAGCAGATTGACATTCTCCTGCACCAGCTGACTCTGCTTCAGCTGCCTGTTAATGGGCACAAAATGATACTGCCCACCGCTTGCCACCAGCATCTCTTCGGGATACAGCGGACGCAGGGCCTCCAGCATGGTCTGCCCGTCGGACAGGCTGGTGCGGATATTATCCAGGACACCCTCCTGTGCCTGTTCCTCAGCGGCCCTGACAGCTTCCGCGATCAGGGTATCTGTCTCCGCCGCCACTCTGTTCTCCGCCTCAGCCACCGCAAGAGACACCTGCATATCCAGCTCCTCCTGGGAATAGACCACCGTTCCCCCGGATGCCGTCACAGCGCCTCCGTCTTCCCCCTCTGTAATCTTCAGATACAATGCCGTTCCGCAATACATGATAATGACCAGCACTACAAGAGTGCACAGCATGATCAATGCCAGTTTTATCTGATTCTGACGCCTCCGCGCCTGCCGCCACTTATATTCCCGCATGGATTCTTCATTTATCTCTTTTTTCATAAGTATTCTCCCTCACCTGTCCCTATGCAACAATTAATTCCGTCGGAACCCGTTCACGGTTCCTACCTTTTTATAATAAATGAATTTGCCATAGAAGAAAAGCGGAAAATATTAGATTATGCAAAAAATATGGTAATTCTTCCGGATCAGTCCCGAAAACACAGTGTGTTTCCCGGGGTCCGGCATACACCGCATCCCTGTCACTGTTTCGCCTTTTCACGCATCCGCAGCAGGATCCTCTTCTCCATGCGGCTGACCTGTACCTGACTGATACCCAGGACCGATGCGATTTCCATCTGAGTCTTATTCTGAAAATACCGCATATAGATGAGTTCCCGCTCCGAAGGCTCCAGACCGTCCAGCAGCTGCTTTAACAGCATGCGGTTGAGCAGCTCCTCCTTCTCGCTGTCTTCGCTGCCGTACACGCCCACCATACTGCTGCCCACACTGCCGCCGCTGCCGCGGACCACCTTGTCCACCAGATAGACCTCGCTGCCGTCATCCTGATACACGGCGCTGTAAATGGATTCCACTTCTATGGACGCTTCCATGGCAAGCACAATCTCTTCCCGGTCCATGCCGGTCTCCTCCGCAATCTCCTGTATCAGGGGTTCCCTTCCCAATATGCCCTGCAGCTTTTGTCTGGCAAAGCTTACCTTCATACCGTTTTCCTTGATGGTACGTGAGACCTTTACCATGCCGTCGTCGCGCAGAAACCGCTTGATCTCCCCTGTGATCATGGGGACGGCATAGGTCGAAAACTTTAATCCGAGACTCAGATCAAATTTGTCGATCGCTTTCATCAGTCCTATGGTTCCGATCTGGAATAAATCCTCCGGATCGTATCCTCTGTTCGCAAATCTTTTGACAATATGATGAACCAGTCCCAGATTTTTCTCTATCAGTACCTCCCTTGCATCTCTTTCTCCTGCCTGTGACCTCGCGATCAGTACTGATGTCTCCTCCATAAGCTACTCCTCGCTGTCAATCCAGTCACCGACTCCCATTTTCTTTGTCATATGTACGGTTGTGCCTTTCCCGGGACAGCTCTCCACCTCCAGATCATCCATAAAGGCTTCCATAAAGGCAAATCCCATTCCGGAACGCTCCAGCTCCGGCCTTGTGGTGAAAAGCGGTTCCATAGCCTGTTCGATATCCTCCATCCCCACACCCTCATCGGAAACTCTGATATGTAACAGATCCTTTTCCAAAAGACAGCGGATCCTGACCTTCCCCGGATGGATCACCGCCTCCGGAAGCCTTTTCCCGCCGCCCCCGGCATAGCCGTAAAAATTCTCATAGCCATGGATAATGGCATTGGTCACCGCCTCGGAGACAGCCGTCTTGATGTCCGAAAGCTCCTCCAGAGTGGGATTCAGATGGGAGACAAACGCCGCCACCGCCACTCTGGCAAAAGCCTCGTTATCGGAAATCGCGTCAAAGGAAAGCTCCATCTCATTTTTGTACCCGCATGCCTGTCTCTTGCGTGAACTGTTCTCCCTGCCCGCCCTGGCAGGCGGCAGATCATTCTCTCTGATCTCCCCGGCAGGGGGCAGGTCGATACCCGAATCAATATTTGAATCCATCTCCGATAATGTCTTTCTTTCCAAATTCATGTCCTGTGTCATTTATACCAGTACCTCCACAATTTTATTTAAACCGGATACCATAAGTATTCTCTGGATCTGCCTGTCCGCATGAATGGCATAGACCTTTCCCCCAAAACAGGCTATTTTCCGATACCTCCCCATAATGATCCCGATTCCCGACGAATCCATAAATCGCGTATTTTCAAAGTCAAACACCACATTACATACCTCGTCACGGACCAGAAGCCTGTCCGCATTCTCACAGATAAAACCTGCCCGATGGTGATCTATCTCTTCCGGCAGCCTGATCATGAGACAGTTGTCGATCACCTGAAAATCCTCTGTAGAAATCTGCTCCATACCTTTTCCCTCCTAATTCCGTCATGCAGGCCCGCGGAAGATCTGAGCCGCATTTAATAACAAAAAGAACCTGCCGGTTCGGCAAGTTCTTTTCTTTGGTATGTTATCGTAACAGTTCAGTGACCTGTCTGATCTGTTATATTTTATCAGATTCTATCCTAATTTTCGGCAAGAATGCCTTCTCTTTCTCTCTGCGCCCTTCGCGCCCTGTCTGTGTCAGGGAACTTTTCGATCACCTGATCAAAGATCTCAACAGCCTTATCATTGTCCCCGTTCTGGTGATATGCCTGTCCCAGATAGAGCCAGCCGTCCGCATTATCAGCATTATAGTATACCGCTTTCACAAGGCTTTCAATAGCAGCCGCATAATCCCCTGTGCGGTATGCCTCCTGTCCCTCCGTAAAATAGGTTTCGGAGAGCCGGGGACCGATATCGCCGAGCAGCTTCGTATACAATGCCTGAAATTCCTCGGAAGTATTCTCCATGACCACATTCTCCGCAATGGTTTCAAGATCGGCTGCCGTGGCCATAACGTCCTCGGGATCCTCCAGATAAGTGGTGGCTACCCGCAGCAGACTGTTGATCGTCTGAAGCATGCCCGAGTCCCCGGTGTATCCGTCCAGTTCCTGCTGCAGAGCGTCATAATCCCTCTGCAGGGACGTTATGCGGGCCTCCTGCTCCTGTATCTGAACCGTCTTGGCATCCGACTCATTGCTGATCCTGGTAATGCTCTCCTGGGCCTGGTTCTTGGCATTGGACTGCGCCGCGGGAACCACCAGAAAATACACAGCCGCCATACCGATCACAAGGCCGATACCGATATTGAGGATCGTGGAGATACCGCCCTTCTTCGGTTCCTTTACATTCAGGGGCTGGATGATGATCTCATTGTCGCTCCGATACCGCACGGAATCGTCCCTCTTTTTCTTCGACGACTGCCTGACATTATCCTCCGGAACAAGCATCAGCTCCACTTCTCTCAGGTAGCGGAGCGCCTGTGTATTATTGCGGTCGATATCTATGCACTTTTTTAATTCCCTCTCCGCATGCTCCCACCGCTCGCTGTCCATATAGAGCAGCGCCAGAAGCAGATGGGCATGGACAAAGCGGGGATTCATGGACAAAACCTTCTTCAGCTGGATCACGGCAAGGTCTCTGCTGTCCTGATGGCAGTAGATCAGCGCCTGATTGTATTTTTTGATGGTCTGATTAATGGAATCCAGCCGGGTGGCATTGGACTGTACCTTGTCGATATAGTCGTCCGCAATATTCTTTTCCGGACGCATATTTTTACTGATGACCCACTCCCTGAGTGCGGAGACCACCTCACCCATCTCAAAGTAGACCAGTCCGAGGAGATTCCTTGCCTCCACATTATTCTTGTTAAATTTCAGACTCTGGCGCAGGCTGGTGATGGCGCCGCTCAGGTCTCTGACACTGGCGCGCTCCAGACCGTCATTGTAAAATCTATTGGAAACACTCATGATCTTTTTATACATGGCCACGTCTGCCCCGCAGCCGGTGCAAAAATCATATTCCGATAATTGACATCCGCAATTATAACAAAACATCAGGATACCTCATTTGCTTTCTCTTCGGATTCTTTTATCATCTTCACAAGCAGATCCGCCATATCCGTCATATCCTGATTATAAATGGCATCCTCTGCATCCTCAACTTCAAGGCTGGGATGGAACTTTTTCAGTTCTTCTTCAAAATTTATCATGATTGAGCAGCTCCTTTATCTCACCTGCCAGATACAGACTTCCCGCAATATAAACGCGCCCGTCCGCCTTCCGGCCGTGCAGCAGCTTACGCAAAGCCGCGGTAACATTATCATACACACTGTAGCGGCAGTCGGGATATCTGTCAAATACCGCCTTAAGACTCTCCAGTCCCAAAGCCCTTCCCGTCTGCATATGGGTGATCGCTATTCCGGAGAAAAGCCCCGACTTCACAAGCTCTTCCACCATTTTCCCGCTATCCTTCTCTCTGACCACGCTGAACAGAAGGCTTCTGTCCCCCTGTACTCCGTCAAGGGAAACGGTTTCCAGAAATGCCCTGATACCGTCCTCATTGTGGGCGCCGTCCACATAGACTCCCGGCAGGACCTCCTCCATACGCCCCGCCCAAAAGCAGTCTTTCACCCCCTGCCTGATCCGGTCCTCCGTCACTGTCCGGCCCCGATCCAGCGCCTCAATGGCATGAACCGCCAGCGCGGCATTCTCCATCTGATAAGAGGCAATGGTCTGCAAAGTAAGGCTAATATAACCATAATACTCAGTACTCACAGAAAAATCAATGCTTTTCTTCTTAAATTTTAAGAACCGATAGTCCTCTTTCGACACAGAATGTGCGGAAATCCCAAGGGCTGCCGCTTTTTCCTCAAAAACCGCTGTGACAGCGGGCTCACTGTCCCAGAATACCACACCGGCACCCGCCTGCATGATCCCCGCCTTTTCCCCTGCGATCTCCTCCGTAGTATTCCCTAAATATTCCACATGATCCAGACTGATATGGGTGATAACCGCCAGTTCCTTCTTGGAGACAGAATTCGTGGCATCCAGCCTCCCCCCAAGCCCCGTCTCCAGAATGCAGAAATCCGGTTCGCTCTCAGGGAACAGCACCATGGCAATAAAGAACAGATATTCAAAATAAGTGGGATGGTAGCCCGCCTTTGCCGGATCGCAGCAGCCGTCGGCCGGTGCCGATGCCTCAAGCCTCTCCCAGTCCAGAAGATCGTAAATGCGGAGAAAAGCCCGCAGGAAATCCTCTTTGGATATCATCCTGCCCTCCACCACGAACCTCTCCCTGATATCCACCAGGTGGGGAGATGAAAACAGCGCCACTCTGTATCCCGCCGCCTCCAGAATACTGCGCATATAGGCACAGACGGAACCTTTTCCGTTTGTGCCTGCCACATGGATGATCTTCATTTTTCTGTCAGGATCACCAAGGCGGTGCAGAAACGCCCTGGTATCCTCCATGGTATTCTTCGCAGTGAAGCGGGGCGTCTCGTTAAGGTACTTCTCCGCCTCCTCGAAAGTTGTGATCACTTGCTTTTTCATAATTCTCTGTCTCTTTTTCACAGCGGCATGGAGCATGCTTGAAAAATCCTTTCCCCGGTTTGCACAACCCCGTTTCACGGCCCCCCTGCGCTCCGATCCGGCCTCCCGCCACATATTTTACGCGCCAAGCTGCGCCAGTCTCTCCTTCACCTGTTCCATCATCTGCGTGTATTTGGCAAGCTTCTCCTTCTCCCCGGCGATCTTCGCCTCCGGTGCCTTGGACAGGAACCTTTCGTTGGAAAGCATGCCGTTGACACGGGCAAGCTCGCCCTCCAGCCGTTTCTCCTCCTTCTTCAGACGCTCTATCTCCTGGGCGATATCCACCAGCTCCGCAAAGGGAATATAGAGCGTCGCGCCCGGGATCACCACAGACACCGCGTCCTGAGGGATACCCGCCCCGGCTTTCGCCTCGGTCATCCCGCCGGGCACTGCGGCGCTGACCATAGTCACCTCATTTGCATAGGCCAGGGAGGCGAAGAAAAGCCTGCCCTCGGTGAAGGTATCCAGGATTCCCTGATCCTCGCTGACCACATAGACGCCGGCCTTGCGGCTGGGCGCCACATTCATTTCGGTGCGGATATTCCGGATGCCCCGGACTGCCTCCTTGATGATCTCAATGTCCTTCTCTTCCTTTGTAAAGCTCCTCTGCTCCGTATATTCCGGCCAGCGGCTGATCATAATGGACTCTTCCGTGCAAAGTTCGAAATCACTTGACGAGGTGTTTTCGGGCTTCGTGGTTTCCTTCACACTGCTCCGGAGGGTACAGAAGATCTCTTCCGTAATAAACGGCATATAGGGATGCAGCAGCTTCAGCGCGTCGATCAGCACCGTCTTAAGAGTCCAGAGCGCGGCATTCTGACTTGACGCATCGTCTGAATTATACAGACGGGGCTTTACCATCTCGATATACCAGTCACAGAACTCGTCCCAGATAAAGTCATAGACCTTCTGTACTGCGATACCGAGCTCAAAGCTCTCCATATTGTCGGTGACATCCCTCACCAGCGTATTCAGCCTAGACAATATCCATTTATCCACAGGCTCCAGGGCATCCGTTCCGGGAGCCGTTATCTCCTTGCCTTCCATGTTCATCAGTATAAAGCGGGAGGCATTCCACACCTTGTTGGCAAAATTGCGGCTGTTCTCCACCCTCTCATAATAGAAACGCATATCGTTTCCGGGAGCATTTCCCGTGATCAGGGTCAGACGCAGCGCATCCGCGCCGTACTGCTCGATGATCTCCAGCGGATCGATTCCGTTGCCCAGGGATTTGGACATCTTCCGCCCCTGGGCGTCCCGTATCAGTCCGTGGAACAGCACAGTTTTAAAGGGCTTCTCCCCCATATGCTCATAGCCGGAGAAGATCATGCGGATAACCCAGAAGAAGATGATATCATAGCCCGTCACCAGTACATCCGTGGGATAAAAGTATTTCAGATCCTCCGTCTGATCCGGCCAGCCCAACGTCTCAAAGGGCCACAGCGCGGATGAGAACCAGGTGTCCAGCGTGTCGGGATCCTGGGTCAGGTGCTCATGACCGCATTTGGGACATACTTTCGGCATCTCCTTTGCCACGGTAACTTCACCGCATTTATCACAGTAATAGGCCGGGATCCTGTGCCCCCACCAGAGCTGACGGCTGATGCACCAGTCGCGGATATTGTCCGTCCAGTTAAAGTAAGTCTTCTCCATCCGCTCGGGGATCAGTTTGATCTCGCCCTTCTTCACCGCCTCCACGGCAGGCTTGATCAGTTCGTCCATCTTCACAAACCACTGCTCCTTCACCAGGGGCTCTATGGTAGTCTTGCAGCGGTCATGGGTGCCCACATTGTGGGAGTAGTCCTCGATCTTCACCAGCAGGCCCCGGCGCTCCAGTTCCTCCACAATGGCCTTTCTGGCCTCATAGCGGTCCATGCCCGCATATTTGCCGCCGTTTTCATTGATGGTGGCGTCATCATTCATCACATTGATAATGGGCAGGTCATGCCTCTTTCCCACCTCAAAGTCGTTAGGGTCGTGAGCCGGCGTGATCTTTACCACGCCTGTGCCAAACTCCCTGTCCACATAGGTGTCGGTGACCACCGGGATCACACGGTCCATAATGGGCAGCATCACGCTCTTACCGATCAGGTGGGCATATCTCTCGTCCTCCGGATGGATGGCCACGGCGGTATCTCCCAGCATGGTCTCAGGCCGGGTGGTGGCAAAGGTCAGAAACTCCGTCTCACTGGGAGTTCCGTCCTCCTTCATCACAGGATATCTGATGTGCCACAGATGACCCGCCTGCTCCTGGTATTCCACTTCCGCATCGGAGATGGAGGTATTGCATACAGGGCACCAGTTGATGATCCGTGCGCCCTTGTAGATATAGCCTTTTTCATGCATCTTCACGAACACTTCCGTAACCGCCCTGTTACAACCCTCGTCCATGGTAAAGCGCTCCCTGTCCCAGTCGCAGGAGGAACCCATCTTTTTCAGCTGGGAGATGATACGGCCGCCGTACTCCTTCTTCCACTCCCATGCCCTTTCCAGGAATTTCTCCCTGCCAAGGTCATGTTTGTCAATGCCTTCCTCCTTCAGCTTCTCAATGATCTTTACCTCGGTGGCAATGGAGGCGTGATCGGTTCCGGGCTGCCAGAGGGCATTATATCCCTGCATCCGCTTGAAACGGATCAGGATGTCCTGCATGGTATTGTCCAGAGCGTGCCCCATGTGAAGCTGTCCCGTGATATTTGGCGGGGGGATCACAATGGTAAAAGGTGTCTTGCTGTGATCCACCTCCGCGTGAAAGTATTTCTTTTCCATCCATCTCTCATACAATTTTTCCTCTATGCCCCTGGGGTCATAGGTCTTCGCCAGTTCTCTGCTCATTAGAATGCTCCTCTCTGCTGTCTCCGATATCCACTCGCATGTCTGTACAAACAGGCAGTTCCCTGTGTACAAAAGAACGCCCTTTGCCGGTCTGTCCGGCAAAGGGCGTTATCAACGCGGTACCACCTTTGTTCCATACCGGGATCGCCCCCGGCAGTCTCAGCGACTTCCATGAAAGTCTTATCCGATAACGGGGATAACCCGTGAAGACTTACACCGGCAACACACTGCCGGGTATACGCGCGCCGATCCCTGTTCCGCTTCCGCATATACCTGCATTGCACTGCCGCTCTGGGCCCTCCGGCTTAAAAGCTACCTTCCGCATCCTTTCCTTCAAGCAGCCTTTCAGCGCCCCCAGGGCAGCCGCTCTCTCTTTTAAGGGGCGATGCGTACTCCTCTTCGTCACAGCCTTTATCATACAAAAATATAATCTATATCTTACGGTTTGTCAATTCCCTTTTTCAGTGATACGCCACCGAAGGCAACAGTTCAGATCCCTGCCTGAACTGTTACGACCGGAGCATGTCTGGATCCGCAGGACCCTATACCAGCACGACCTCCACCTGCAGGCTCTCCTTCCCCGTCAGCTCCCGGGTCCTTGCATCGGGCTGTCCGAAGCCTGTGCTGACCGTAAAGCGGGTTCCCTCCACCAGGCGCCGGCCCTCATCGTTTACCACGGTGAAAGCCTCCCGGTCAACGGGCACTTTTACCTGCTTCTTCTCTCCGGGCCGCAGAGAGACTCTCATAAAGCCGCAGAGTCTGGGAGCGGGAGTGGCAGAAGCGGAATCCTCGGCCCTGATATAGACCTGTATCACTTCCTCCACAGCCCTTTCGCCCCGATTGACTGCCGTTGCGGCAATTTCAAGCAGGTCTCCGGAATGCAGCTCCACCGCCTGCGCCTCCGCCGCCTGTTCCTCCTTCCGGGAATTTATGGTCTGCCCGCAGCATTCCACACTTTCCAATACCACATCGCTGTAGGTCAGTCCGTATCCGAAAGGATAGAGGGGCGTTCCGGTAAAGTACCGGTATGTTCTTTCCCTCATGGAATAATCTGTAAAGTCCGGCAGATCCTCCGTATCGCGATAGAAGGTGACAGGCAGTTTTCCGGAGGGCGAGATCTCCCCGAACAGGATATCCGCCACCACTCTTCCGCCCCTGGCGCCGGGATACCATGCCTGGAGCACTGCCTCACAATATTCATGGGCATATCTCAGATCCATGGCGCTTCCGGTCATATTGACCAGGATCACAGGCTTTCCGACCCCCACCACAGCCTCCATCAGCCTTCTCTGAGACTCCGGGAGAAGCAGATCCGCCTTGTCCCCTGACGCATAGCTGTTGCCGGTATCGCCCTCTTCTCCCTCCAGGCTTTCGTCCAGTCCCACACAGAGGACGACCACATCGCTGTGTTTTGCCACGATCACGGCCTCGCTGATACGGTCAGGCCCGGCGGACAGATTCTGCACCTTTTCCTTAAAGAGATGACTGCCCTCAGAGTAGTAAACTCTGACGTCTTCTCCCACAGCGTCCTGGATCCCCTCCAGAACAGTGATGTATCTGGATGAGGTGCCGTGATAATTTCCGATCAGCGCGGCACGGCTGTTGGCGTTAGGACCGATGACGCCGATGGTTTTCAGACGGTTCCGGTCAAGGGGCAGGATCCCGTTATTCCGGAGCAGCACTACCGACTCCGCCGCCGCCCGGTCCGCCAGCTGCAGATGCTCTTTGCATTCTATCACTTCATAACCGATCTTATCATATTCCGTCTCGTCGAAAAGCCCCAGCAGGAAACGTGTGGTAAAGAGTCTCTCGGCCGCCCGGGTGATATCTTCCTCCGTGATCAGCCCCTGCTCATATGCCTTCATCAGATGCAGATAGGTATTGCCGCAGTTCACATCACAGCCGGCTTTCAGCGCCATGGCCGCAGATTCCTCCGCCGTATCCGTCACCATATGCCGGGTATGGAAATCCCGGATAGCCCAGCAGTCCGACACGAAATGCCCCTCGAACTCCCATTGTCCTCTCAGAATATCCCGGATCAGTGTGGTACTGCCGCAGCAGGGCTCACCGTTTGTCCTGTTGTAGGCTCCCATGACGGACTCCACCCCGGCCTCCTTCACAAGCTTCTCAAAGGCAGGCAGATAGGTCTCCCACATATCCTTTTTCGTTGCCGTGGCGTTGAACTCATGGCGCAGCGCCTCAGGGCCGGAATGCACCGCAAAATGCTTGGCGCAGGCCGCCGCCTTCATGTATTCTCCGTCTCCCTGCAGTCCTTCCACAAAGGCCTTGCCCAGCTCTCCCGTGAGATAGGGATCCTCCCCGTAAGTCTCGTGGCCCCTGCCCCATCTGGGGTCCCGGAAAATGTTCACATTGGGAGACCAGAACGTCAGACCCTTATAGATATCTCTGTCACCTTCTCCGCTGTAGGCATTGTACTTCGCCCTGCCCTCCGTAGCGATCACATCCGCCGCCTGCTCCAGAAGCTCTCTGTCAAAGGAGGCTCCCATGCCGATGGCCTGGGGAAACATAGTCGCCACGCCGGCTCTTGCAACGCCGTGAAGCCCTTCATTCCACCAGTTATAAGCGGGCACCCCCAGCCGTTCAATGGCCGGAGCCCCATATTTCAGCTGCTCCGCCTTCTCCTCCAGGGTCATTTTCCCCACCAGTTCCCTTGCTCTGTCTCTGGCTGTTTTTCTGTCCATAACATTCCTCATCCGCGCGTTGCGACGCGCACCTGCAACAACGGCCGGATACGCTTTTTTTATCCGACCTCTCATACCATGCCTTTCCTGAAACGCGTTTGAAAACACTTTCACGGTTTCATTTTATCATAGTTCCTACCGGCATTCCTGCCATTTGATGCTAAAGTCCGTATCATTTTTTGCTTTCCGGCGCCCGGACTTTTCCGTCTTAGAACACATATCCAAACCCCAGAATAGTGAATCTCTTTTCTTCGTCGCCTGCCGCCATTCTGATCTCCACATGATGCTCCTTCCGCTCCCTTCCCCGGAACAGGATCAATGCGTTGCAGTGAACCCACCCCACTTCCCGGGGATCGATCACACGCACCTTCTCTCCGTCCACAGAGACCTCCGCGCGCCCCCACAGAGGAGATGCGGAATCCTTCTCCACGATCAGCAGCGCGCTGCAGACAATATCCATGACAAAGGGGCGGCCGCCGCCCGTATGCATCCAGTTGTCAGGGAATTCCGGAGTGCGGAAGAGATCCCTGTCCCGTTCCACCTCCTGTAGATCCGTATCCGTGCCCGAGAAATCGCCGCAGCAGATCCGGGCAGTCTCCTGTCCGCATCTCCTGTCCATGAGTTGTATCTTTTCAAATTCCGTTCCGTATACGGGCGGGATATTATCAGGAAAATCCGCTGACTGACAGCTCCCGGGCCCATCCGGCGCCCAGGGAGATCCTTTTCCCGCCCCATCCGGCGCCGGAGATCCCCACGCTCCGTCCGCCGTCCTCAGCATATGCAGCATACAGTCCGCCATCACCTTATGGCCCGTGTTGGAGGGATGATACACATCATAGAAATACTGGTTTTTGCTGATCACCCTTCCTGTCTCCGGCTTTCGATAGAATTGTTCCACCACGCAGTCTCTGAGGCTGACCATGGGAAGGCCATATGCCTCCCCCACCTTCATCAGGCGCTCCTGGAGATTCTGGTCGTTGGAGAATACCGAGAACAGCAGGTGGCGCTAATACACATATCACGCTGCCGCCCATCATCCTTGTGTAGATGTCGGTGGGCCCCGTTTCATAAAAAAAAAA
>CAMWWF010000043.1 GCA_947177885.1 uncultured Lachnospiraceae bacterium | reverse complement strand
TCCTGTCCCTCACTCCCTTCGTCAGTTTGCTCTGTCTCTGCGTGCGCTACCGCTTTCCCTGCCTTAGCTTCCGCTTTTCCTGCCTTCGCTTCCGCATTTCCTGTCTTCGCTTCCGCTTTCCCTGCCTTCGCTTCCGCATTTCCTGTCTTCGCTTCCGCTTTCCCTGCCTTCGCCGCTGTCTGTTCTGCCGCACTCACCGTTTTTCCTGCTGCCACGGACCCGGACTTCTCCGTACCGGCCTCCCTGGCAGATTCCTCCCCGGCTCCGCTGCCGCCAAATGCCTTACGCACCATCTCTGCCGCCGCCTCCTCTATAGAGCTCTGGGCAACCTTCGCCTCTATGCCCTTCTTTTGTAAAAAACTCAGAATGTCTTTGCTTTGCTTATCTAATTCCTTAGCGAGTTCATGTACCTTTATTTTCGCCATTCTTTCTCCTCCTACATTCATTTGCCGTCTGCGGCAATATGATCCGTTCCTGCACTTCAACATCCCAAGGCAGAACTTAACTTTCCTCACATAACTCTTTTTCCAGCTGTCTGATCATAGCATCCGCCAGTCCCTCATCGCATACACATACCGACGACCGCATATCTTTTCCGATTGCCCGTCCCAGACTTTCCTTTGTTCCGTACCTGAAAACCGGGACTTTGTAAAAGGAACACTTATCGGAAAACAGTTTTTTGGTGTTATCGGATGCATCCTCCGCAATGATCACCAGCATGGCGGAACCTTTTTTCACCGCTTCCAGAGTCTGATGCTCGCCGCTGACCAGATTTCGTCCTCTCATGGCGATTCCCAAAAGGGAAAAAACTTTATTCTGTCTCAAGATTCTCAAACTCCCTTTCCAGAGTATCATATACCTCATTGGGAATACTCATTTTGAAGGAGCGCTCCAGCCCTTTATTCTTACGCGCCCGAACCAGACAATCCCTGCTCCTGCAAATATATGCGCCTCTTCCGTTCTTTTTGCCTGTCGCGTCCAGACAAATTTCATTTTCGGCTGTCCTGAGGATTCTCAGCATGTCCCTTTTCCCTTTCATTTCACCGCAGCCGACACACTGCCTTAAAGGAATCTTTTTAGCCATATACCCTCTTACTCCTCATCCTCGTCCCCGTATTCTCCCGGTTCATCGCCCTCAGTATCATCTCCTTCAGACACATATCCTTCGGTCTCATAGCCTTCCGCCTCATCTTCTCCGGTTCCATAGCCGTCGGGCGCATATTCTTCCGCCTCATAACCTCCGGTTTCAGAGCCGTCAGGCGCGTATCCTTCCGCCTCATAACCATCGGCTCCAAAGTCGTCGGACTCATATTCTTCCGATCCATAGCCTCCTGCCGCATATCCGTCGGACTCATATTCCTCAGATCCATAGCCGTCCTGTCCGCCCTCGTCATATTCTTCCTCTTCGTAATCCAGATAGTCCTCATAGCGGAAGCCGGGAGCATCCTTTGCCTGCGTCTCGGACTTGATGTCTATCTTATATCCGGTCAGTCTGGCCGCCAGTCTGGCATTCTGACCCTCCTTGCCGATGGCAAGGGACAGCTGATAATCCGGTACCACCACCTTGGCAGTCTTCTCGTCGGGATCCGCAAATACGGCAACGATCTTCGCGGGAGACAGCGCGTTCTGGATCAGCTGTCCGGGATTCTCATCCCAGTTTACGATATCGATCTTCTCTCCCCGCAGTTCCTCCACAATGGCATTGACTCTGGCGCCGTTCATACCCACACAGGCGCCCACCGCGTCCACATTGGGATTATTGCTCCACACCGCGATCTTGGTACGGCTTCCCGCCTCACGGGCAATACTCCTGATCTCCACCGTGCCATCCTTGATCTCCGTAACCTCGGACTCGAACAGTCTCTTGACCAGCTCGGGATGAGTGCGGCTGACATTGATGCGCGGACCTTTGGGAGTGCTCTTGACCTCCAGGATATAGACCTTGATACGCTCCGTAGGACGGAATACCTCTCCCTTCACCATCTCGCTCTCACTCAGCACAGCGTCCGCCTTGCCCAGATTGATGCTGATGTTCTTGCCCATATAGCGCTGCACCACGCCGGTGACAACATCCTTTTCTTTTTCATAATATTGATTGTAGATGACGCTTCTCTCTTCCTCGCGGATCTTCTGCAGGATAACATTCTTTGCATTCTGGGTGGCGATCCGCCCGAACTCCCTGGACTTGATCTCCACATTCAGGATATCGCCCACATTGGCTCTCCTGGAAAGCTCTCTTGCATCTTCCAGAGAAATCTGAAGGCATTTGTCCGTCACATCCTCGGCAGTCTCCACCACTTCCTTCTCGGCATACACCAGAAAATCACAGGTCTCGCGGTCAATCTCCACTTTCACGTTATCCGCCTTGCCAAAGTGATTTTTACAGGCCGTGAGCAGTGAATTCTCAATTGCCTCAAATAAAGTTTCCTTGCTGATCTCCTTCTCCTTCTCTAAAATATCAAGTGCTTCCATTAATTCCTTGTTCATCATTTCCTCCATTCCGGCGTATGCCAAACTTTATGTTATCGTGTATTTGATCTGCTATTACATATATACCTAAAAATCAAACGCCAGCCGTATCAGCGCCACGTCCGAACGTGCAAAGGTCCTGGTACTTTCCCCTTCCCGTATGGCAATGTTCTCCGCATCAAAGCTTTCCAGCGTACCGGAAAATTCCTTACACTTGTCAATGGGCTTGAACAGTTTGATCTCCACCTCCTGCCCGATACTGGCCTGCAGATGCTTATCCTTTTTCAGGGTACGGCCCAGACCGGGGCTGCTCACCTCCAGGATATAGGCGTCAGGGATAAAGTCCTCTTCGTCCAGTGCGTCCGACAGAGCGCGGCTCACATTCTCGCAGTCCCGGATATTGACTCCCTCCGGCTTGTCGATATAGGCTCTCAGATAGTAATCGCTG
Organism: uncultured Lachnospiraceae bacterium; assembly: GCA_947177885.1. Next base: position 10,269 of record CAMWWF010000043.1, on the reverse strand, counting down.
CCCTCCTTCACATACTCCACATCATAGATGGAAACCTGATTCGCTTCCGCTATGGGAGCAAGTAACTGTTCTGTCTTTGTCTCATACTCTTCCCTTCGGGACATGGGATGCCTCCTTTTTCTGCTGTTTTATTCACACAAGCAAGTAAGAGTGGCTTGCAAGCCACTCTTACTCTGGTTATCATCATTCATCTAAAGCGAGTATAGACCTAATTTATGGAAAAGTCAATAGATGTTCGTCACTTTTCCAGCCCCATAAAGCAAATTTTCCAATCTTCCCCCTCTTTCAGGAGTTCCACTGTCAGATAATCGTAGGAATCCTCCCGGCTCTCCGTTGTTATAACCTGTATGGATACCACGCAATGATCACCCGTCGGATGAAAACGCACATGGATCTCCCCTTCTTTCCATTCCCTGATCTCCTCCAGAATATCCGTATCGACCTCATAGCCCTTCGCAAGATGCTACTTTATACTGTCATGGTCTTCCTCCGCGGATGCATCCCTGAATCTCTGGAGTAACCACTTGGCCATGGCTGCCTCCGCCATTTTTTCCTCCGTTTCCCCTCCGGCAGAAGCGCCTTCCCCAAGTCCGGATCGGTTAATGGAAAAAGTCTGCGCTATGGTTCTCAGCTCTACACCCCAGCCGTCTTCCGCCTCGTCGGGATAAGTGTAGAAAACACCCCAGATATCCCCCGCATCATCGCTGTGAAGTTCCACCATGCTCATTCTGTCCTCTGCCTCAACATGCATCCAATAACAATCGTTATCCGATTCCTGATACCCCTGTCCCAGCAGCGCCTCCACAATCTGCTCCCGGTCAAAGCCCTCGTAATCGGAACCCGCCGCGGTGAAATGAGCCACCCACAGCTCCACCTCACTATTCTGTTCACTCATCCATCCGTCAGGTCCAAAAGCAGACCAGCCCTTCCGGGGAAGCAGAATGTCATATCCCTGTCCTGTCACCAGCTGCGCAGGCTCCGACTCCGGCATGCCCTCCTTTATATAGGTCAGGCGGTATGCGTTTTCTCCGCCGGCCGTATTTTCCGCCATATTTTCGAAAGGAACTTCCGTTCCCTCTTCCCCACCGGATCCCGCCGCTCCATCCCGGCTGTCGGATTCCCCGGAATATCCTGCGGGCGGATCCATGGGCAGATATGCGGAAATATCCGCTCCCACCGGATCCTTATCCGCTTCCCCGGTGTTCTCTCCCGCTTTCGATGTAGTGGCAAACATACAGACCACTGCCAGGACCAGCACTGCTCCCGTGCCGGCGGCGATCTTCGTTTTCTTCTTATATCTCATGATCTCACCTACCCTCTCTTCCACCGCGTTCTTCCCGAAACTGCTGTACAATATCACCGGTAATTGCCTGCTCTCTTCCATTCCGATCAGCGTCAGGGATAACCCTTTCTCGCCTCAGCACCGAAAACACGCAGCACCGCCTCATCGCAGGACAGTTCCAGATCGCGGTTCATAATATATACATCACCCACACCAGTGGATTAAACCAGTGTAAACACAGAGCTGCCGTCATTGCAAGCTTCCAAATTCCGTCAAACCGGCGGATGTGCACCATCTCATGCTGCAGGATATACTTAAGCTTCTGTCCCTCCCGTCCCGGGAATCCTGACAGCAATATCACAGGACGGACAAGCCCATAGGTCAGAGGCGAGGAGATCCGGTCGGACCGGCATACTCTCACTCTTCTGAGCAGCCTGTTTCTTCCCAGCCACTGTTCCACCTCCGGATCCTCCACAGGCAGCGCCGTCCGAAACCTTCTCAGACAGTTGAGGTACAGTGTCAGAAATACTGACGCAAACAGCATGGTGCCCGCCATTCCGATTTTCCGCAACAGGGACCATTTCCCGATCCGCAGGAGAAACTCTTCTTTGCCCGTCTGTGGTCAGCCGCCGGGCTACCGCCGCCGAAGGTTCCGCCGATATCGGCCGCATTCTCTCCGCTGCGGCTTCCGTTGATCACGGCCGTATTTCCGCCGTCAGAAACTCCGTTGATCCCCGATACATTCCTTCCGCCAAAAGCTCCGCTGATCTCTGAAGCATTTCCGCCTCCGGAAGATGCCCCGATACCGGCAGCACTCCGGCCATCAGCGGATCCGAAGGCAGCCCGGGGATACAGTCCTTCCGGAAACAATTCCGCCAGTCGGTCCTCTCCGCCTGCCGGACCAGGATCCGTCAATATTGTCATCTGCTCCCGTAATACGGAAAAGACACTGAAAGGCGCATCCACCGAAAAGGGTGCCAGCAGCCTCAGCAAAACGACACACCACAGGATGGAAAAGATCCTTTTAGGCAGCCTGCTATGCAGCAGCAGCCTGAGAAACAGCACCACCAGAATCATCATTCCGCCATAGATACTCATAAACGGCAGATTTACCCTCACCACACTTATTCCGATTCCTCCACAAACTGCTTCAATTTCTCAATCTGTTCCCTGGACATTTTCTTTCTGCCGATCAGCGCCGCGAAAAGCTTATCCACCGATCCGTCGTAGATCTTGTCGATCAGCTCATCCGTCTCCGCTGCCTGAACTACCTCCCGTGGAATCAGGGCGTGACACATGAAATTCGGCTCCCGCCGCTCAATGGCTCCCTTATTGATACACCGTTTGATCAACGTGTAAGTGGTGTTCATATTCCACCCAATCTCCTCCTTCAAAATATCGGAGATCTGCTTAGCGGTGGTATCCCCCCTCTTCCACAGCACTCCCATTACCTTTAATTCCGAATCAAACAGCTTGATATCCATGCTCCCACTCCTTTTCCGCCCGTCAGCAGATTGTTTCATATCAAACCACTGCAGTAGTTCATACACACTACCACAGTAGTTTCGCAATGTCAATAGTATTTCTTACATCCGTTCCAGACAAATAACCCTTTACCAAAGGGACTGCTTTCCATTATAATAGTGAACAGAGTCAAACTATTCGTAAATTTATGAGAAAGGCATGTTGATAACAGATAATGAAAAACCTGATCTTAAAAGTACTGAACTTCTTATTTTATACCATCATCCTGTTTACGGTATGCAACCTGTATGCTGTGGACAAAATTCTTAAAATGCCGCGCACTGCCTCCATGTCTGTATGGATACCTTCCTCCTTGCTGTTATGGATATTTGCAGCGCTCCTGTATATCTGGATACATATTTTTCCCGTGTTCTTCCCCTTACGGCCCAGGACGGGACGGCTGAAAGTCTGCTGTGACGGCTGCAGGCTGCTGGTCCTGTTCCTGAGTTCCTCTGCCTGCTCCATAATCTTCTTCCTGTGCGGCTGTTTCAGGCTGCTGCCTGTGGGCACCCCCATCGCGGACCCCGGGTTATGGATCGTCAACTCTCTGTCGGCCATACTCCTGGAAGCGCTGGTTTTCTGGAACGGCATTATCCGGGTCTACACTTCCTCCGTGCAGCTGGGCATACGGATCCGTGTCATCGGCGTCATCTGCGGCATGCTGCCTGTCGTTCACCTGATCGTACTGGGCATCATCATCCGTACGGTGGCAGGGGAGGTTGCCTTCGAAAACGAAAAGCTCTTATGTAACGAAAGGCGCCGGCAGGAACGGATCTGCGCCACTAAGTACCCCGTCCTGATGATACACGGCGTCTTCTTCCGGGATTTCCGTTATTTCAACTACTGGGGACGCATCCCCGGAGAGCTGGAGGCAAACGGCGCCCGTGTATTTTACGGCAATCACCAGTCCGCCGCCTCCGTGTCCCACAGCGGACGTGAGATCGGAGACCGCATCCTGCAGATCATAAAGGAAACGGGCTGCGGGAAGGTCAATATCATCGCCCACTCCAAGGGAGGGCTGGATGCAAGGGCCGCCCTGCAGCTCCCCGGCATCGCAGAGCATGTGGCTTCCCTGACCACCGTCAGCACTCCCCACAGGGGCTGTGAGTTTGCCGATCACCTGCTTACCAGGATCTCTCCGAAGCAGCAGGCGGTTGTGGCAAGGACATACAATGCCGCGCTGAAAAAGCTGGGAGACCCTGATCCGGACTTTCTGGGCGCTGTGAGAGATCTCACCGCCTCCGCCTGTCTGGAATTCAATAAAAGAACACCTGATATTTCAGGTGTTTATTACCAGAGCATCGGTTCCCGGCTGAGCCGGGCCGTGGGAGGACGCTTTCCCCTCAATTTTACTTATGTGCTGGCAAGGCATTTCGACGGGGCAAACGACGGACTGGTGGGTTACAGGTCCTTTCCCTGGGGAACGGAATACCGCCTTCTGACCGTGAAGGGAAACCGGGGCATCTCCCACGGGGATATGATCGATCTGAACAGAGAAAATCTCCCGGAGTTTGACGTCCGGGAGTTCTATGTGCAGCTTGTGGCAGATCTGAAGAAAAAAGGATTTTAGAGCATTTACAAACACGCTCTAGACAAATTTCTTCCCCGCCGCATTGCCGAATGCTCCCTTGGAAAAGGGGCGTTTATAGAACAATCCTGTCAGGAGATATTGAAGCCCGTTGCCCAGAAGTATCATGACAATGCAGAGCACTATCGATGCCGGCAGAGGGAAGGCGGATCCATTCGACGCCCCCATGCGGCTTATGCTTATGAAGCCTCCATAAACCCCAAAGATCACAGCCAGCGCTATGATGCTCACAATGTAGAATTTATACAGCAGCGCTCCCATGACGCTCAGCGCCAATCCCATAACGCCCACAGCAGGCAGTGTATCCCATATCACAGCCGCCCTCTCCGGCAGGATATGTGCTCCCGCCAGGCGGATCAGCAGCACGATCGCAAATACCGCCAGATTACCGCAAAGGCAGGCAAAAGATGCCGCGCTGTTCTGTATCGTCCTTTTAAAGGGAGATGCCTGCACCATACCGCTGATATCCAGAGTCATCAGGATCTGGGCGGGATACATTGCCGCGCTGTACAGGAACAGCGCCCCGAAGTCCAGTGTCGTGTTCCTGAAAACTCCTTCGTAAAATCCCAGTACCCACATCATCTCAAAGGTGACCCCAATGACAATAAACAGGATCATTGTACCAACAGACTGCTTTGCACTCATACCGTATTTTATTAATTTCATGCAGGTTCTGATATCTTTCCATTTGTTCTTTCTCATATTCCTATTCACTCCTATCCCTCTCCGCCTGCTCAGGCAGGCCTTCTGTCTGTCTCCCGGACGTCAGTCTTTCCCGCCCCGGATCCGGATCACTATGCGCCGTACCATAAGTCTGCTGAGGCAGAATGCCAGCACACCGTACAGCAGGATCAGACCTGTCAGCATAACGGCTTTCCGGCCTTCCGCCAGATCCAGCAGTATGATATTTAAAGTATTGATCAGTGCCAGTACTACCTGTGACAGAATCGCAATTCCTGAACTTCTCTGCAAACCGTCATAATGTCTGCTTCCGTTCAATACGCCCACGATCACACAGTACATGACCAGGCCGGCAACAATAACCGCTTCCCATCCCGTAAATAGAAAGATGATTCCGGAAAAGATCATACAGTAGAGAAATCTCCTCAACAGATCTACTGCCGCAATATTTCTTATGACCTCCTCCCCTCTGCAGGAAGTCCTGAAATATCTCAAGCCTTTCCCCGCGTCCGAGAAACAGCCTCCCAAAACCCAGTAATCCGTATAGATTTCATAAAACACCATATACATGCACAGCCAAATATAAAAGGTGTAATTTCCTGCGCTGTCAGGCTGCACCGCTCCCATAATGCCGCCGTACTTTGACCACAGCACGGCCACGCACAGCAGCCAGAAGGCGCAGGGGATCAGCACCACCCCCAGGATCCGGTATGTCAATGTTGTATATGCCAGATAGCACTTTAATTTCCGCTTCATCCTCTCACCCCTTTGTCACTCTCGAGAAATGTTTCATGACCGCCACGCTGATCTGGGTCAGACCGGGTCTTTCCATGCTCACATTGCAGCCGGCCAGCCGGTCAAGCTTATCCGCCAGACAGATCCCCTCGAAGCCGTACTGGTTAGAACTGCATGTGAACAGCTTATCCTGCACCGCTCCCAGATCCGCCGCATCCCCTTTGACCAGCACATATTTTTCCTTCAGATCCTCCACAAAGCCCTGCTCCACGATCCTACCCTGCTCCATGATGATCGCATAATCAGTGACGTTTTCCATGTCGGCCACATTATGGGTGGAGAAGAAGACACTCCTCTGCCCGTCTCCTTCCGCCAGATACTCCCGGATGATCTCGCAAAGCCGGTCGCGCATCACCGGATCCAGCGGAGAAGCCGGTTCATCCATCAGCAGAAGCTTCGTATCCCTGGCCAGAACCCCGGCTATCATCAGCTTCATCCGGTTGCCGTCGGACAGGGAGGCAACCTTCTGACCCGGATCCCAGCCCCCGGCTCCCACTGCCAGATCCCTGCACCACTGCTCGAAACGCTCTCTGTGGAACCCCTGGAACAGAGCTTCGCTGATATCCTCCACCTCTTTCAGCTTCCACTGGGCCACAAAGTAACTTCCGGAAGCCGTATATCCTATGAGCTCCTTTACATCGGGGATCTCCTCCCGGTCTTTATCCGTGTATTGGTCAAAATACCGGATCTTACCATGATATTGCAGCAGGATTCCTGCCAGGATATTGAGCAGCGTGGTCTTGCCGGCGCCGTTCTCCCCGATCAGAGCGGTGGCAAATCCTCTGGGAATTTTAAGCTCGGGGATATCCAGGGTAAACCTCTTATATTTCTTCTTTATGTCATGCGCCTCAATTACATAATCCATTTTCATATCTCTCCTCCATTCCGCCGCCTGTGCGGCATATTCCTTTTCCAATCCACAGCCAATGTACCGGATACAACGCTTAAGCAAATACCGTTTTATCCGAATCAGCTCACTCATTCTTTCTGATAGCCAGTAAAGTCTCCAGTGTATCCACCAGCTCCTTATCACTCATTCCCGCGATCTCCGCGGCTGTCATGGCTTCCATCAGAGAGTCCTCCACCTTTCTCAGGTGCTGTTCCCTCAGCATCTCGCTGTCCTGGGCATTGACGTAAAAACCCTTTCCCTGGGCCGCTGTCACCAGGCCCTCCGACTCCAGCTGCTCATATGCTTTCATGGTGGTGATGACACTGATCTTCAATTCCTTCGCCAGTCCCCTGATGCTGGGCAAATATTCACCCTGTTTATATTTGCCCGCCAGGATATCCGTCTTAAACTGTTCCGCGATCTGCTGATAGATGGGTTCTCCCGAATTCTGCAATATTCTCATCTGTTCACCTGCCTTTACTATCCGTGACGTGCATATGACTGTGCCGTCACTGTTTATATGTTATATATACACCATAATCACTCATGTGTCAATAGCAGATTCCGATTTTTTCACCGAATCAATAACCCCGTCTCGCGGGAATAAAAACGACCTCAAAATGAACATCTTCTTTCATTTTGAGGTCGCTCAGCATATTTGTATTTATGATACCGCTTCCGATCAGCCTGCGGAAATCGGCTGAATCTCCTACAAGGTAAACTTATTTACGCTCTCGATCAGCACGCTGACCTTCTCTTCCATCTCCGACACGATCCGTGCGGAATCGTCCGCAACCCTGGTCAGCTCTGTGGACATGGCGGAAGTTTCCTCCGCAACCGCCGCATTGTCCTGTGCCAGGCGGCTCAACACACCCAGGGACTGTGTCACATTGACTCTCTGGCTCTCCAGTTCCACAGTGATGCCGTCGATCAGCTGTACGGAGTCCAGACAGATGTTCAACTCCTTCTGCAGCCTGGTGAAAACCTCCTGTGTCTCCGTCAGCGAAGCAACCTGCTGGTCTACGGAAGTGTTGATCTCTTCCATTGCTTCCACCGATTTCGATGCATTCTCCTGCAGTTCTCCCACGATCCGGTCAATCTGCACCACGGACTCTGCCGACTGGTTTGCCAGCCTTCCGATCTCGTCCGCAACTACCGCAAACCCTCTTCCCGCTTCGCCTGCCCTTGCCGCCTCAATGCTGGCATTCAGCGCGAGCAGGGCTGTCTGATCCGAGATCTCGTTGATCAGATTTGCCGCCACATGGATCTTCTGCGCGGACTCGTGGGTGTACTTTGTCTGCTCCGCCATATCGGAGATGTTCTTTCTGGATCTGTTATTTACCTCGATCAACTGCTTCAGCGTGTTCATGGAACGCTGGCTGATCAGGCTCATCTCCTTTGCATTCTGGTCCAGATTCTCCACCTCCGTGTCGGTCTGATTGATCCGGTCCGCCATAACGCCCACATCATTGGAGGCATCCTCCGTGGAAGCTGCCTGTGTGGTCACATTCTCCGCAATGGATTCCGCCGCAAGGGATACCTGGGAAATGGATTCCTTCATATTGCGGAATGTGGTGTCAAACTTCTCCAAAACGCCGTTTACACCCTGGGATACATCCGTAATATCCAGCAAAAGCTGCCGCATATTTGCCTGCGCCACCCGAAGCGCATCGGCTGTCTGTCCGATCTCACTCCTGCTCTTCACATTCACATCCGTTGTCAGATCCCCCTGAGAGATCCGGGATGCAAACTCCTGTATTTTCTTTAATGGCGCAACGATCGCCCTTCCGGAAATAAAAGCGGCAAGGAGCGCCACTGCGATCGTAATACAGAAAATGGTATTGATCCTTGTCAGCATGCGGTTATACTGGCCGTCCAGATATTCCATCATTTCCGTTTTATCCACATTCATATCATCTATGTAATTGCCGGTGGAGACGATCCAGCCCCAGGGCTCGAACATTTCAGAATAAGCAAGCTTGGGTGCCACTGTGACCCCGTCCGACTTAGTGAAATAAAACTGATTAAAACCGCCCTTTTCCGCTGTCTGACACACCTTCATGATCTCCCGGATGATCATAACACCATTCTGATCTTCCAGATCATAGCGGTTTGCCCCCTCGTTCTCCACAAGGATCGGATGCATGATCAGTGTGTATTCCGTATCGTCGATCCAGAAGTAACCGCTCTGATCGTCACGGTAACGCATGGTACGGATGATCTCCTTTGCGTCGTTCTTTGCTTCCGCCTCCGTCTTCTCTCCCGCCTGAAACAGGTCATATTCATTCTGCAATACAGCCATGGTACTCTGTACCTGCGACTTGATCTCTGTCCGGTACCCGTCTTCCACCGTCGTCTCATATGCCACATAAGCCGACTGAGAGAGCGTCCGGATCGATAAGATGGCCGTCCCCCCGATCACTACCGCAGTCAGGACAGCGATCGCCGCACACAGACGCATGATCGCGAAGACCAGACTTTTTGTTCTCTTTTTCACCCCTATACTACCTCCTGATTCCTTTTTCTTAACATTTTACTACTATCTTTTCCCAAATTCAATCCCTGCACCGCCAAATTGGGGCAGATTGATAACAGTTCCGACAGTGTGCCGGGCATGATAGTTTGTCTGATCTGACCATCAATGACTGTTGCATGCAAAACCTCTGCCGAAATCAGTGTTGCCCGCTTACCCTTCGGGCGGCAGAGTATTCTCTGCAATATCACAAGAGACACTTCCTTATATGAAGTGTCTCTTGCCGCAGTCCTTTTTCATTTCCACGCTACAGATAATTATGGGTCTCGAAATACAGTTCGTTCACATGGCCGGAATGAAGCAGTTCATGTGCCTTATGACTGAGAGGCTTTCCGAGGAATTCCTCATAAGCCTTCTGTACCTCGGGATTCTCATGGGAGAATCGAAGCGGCCTCTCGCTGTCAAGCTGATACAGCCTGCCGCCCCGGCTGCCCGCCAGCTCACAGCCGTCATGGATGGGCTGTCCGCCGCCGCCCACGCAGCCGCCGGGACAGGCCATGACCTCCACAAAGTCATAGCTTACCCTGCCCTTGATGATATCCTGCATCAGCTTTTCCGCATTCCCCAGTCCGCTGACGGTGCAGGTATGTAATGTCCTGTCTCCCAGAACGAAATCCGCCTCTCTTCTGCCGCTCTCGCCCCGCACGGCCCGGAAGGCATCGGCATCGGGATTATGTCCTTCCACCACAGCGTATGCGGTTCTCAGCGCCGCCTCCATCACACCCCCGGTGACACCGAAGATCACGCCTGCGCCGGTACTCTCGCCCAGGGGAGAATCAAACTGCTCTTCCTTCAGGAACCTGGGATTGATATGCTCCGCGCGGATCATACGCACCAGCTCCCTGGTGGTCAGCACCACATCCACATCCTGTCCCGCTCCCGCGCTTCTCATGTAGGAAAGGGAGGCCTCGCGCTTCTTGGATACACAGGGCATGATCTGTCTCTTATACCAATCTCCGAGCCCACGAGACGTAGAT